>JBEEJM010000275.1:0-7447 GCA_041169205.1 Pseudomonadota bacterium
GCACATTGAACTCGCGCACAAAGTCGGCCATATTGCCCACCCGCGCACCACGAAAGGCGTAGATGCTCTGGTCGTCATCGCCCACCGCCAGCACTGCACCGCCCGCACCGTCGGGGCTGGCGTAGCTGGCATTGGGCCCCAGGCCCGCAATCATCTTGATCCAGGCGTATTGCAGCTTGTTGGTGTCCTGAAACTCGTCAATCAGGATGTGGCGAAACCGCCGCTGGTAGTGCTCACGAATTGGGTCGTTGTCACGCAGCAGCTCGTAAGAGCGCAGCATCAGCTCACCAAAGTCCACCACGCCTTCGCGCTGGCACTGGTCTTCGTACAACTGGTAGACCTCGACCTTCTTGCGCGTGTCCGGGTCGGTGGCCACTACCGCGCTGGGGCGCAGCCCCTCCTCCTTGCAGCTGCCGATAAACCAGGCTAGCTGTTTGGGTGGAAAACGCTCGTCGTCCACCTGGTGCTGCTTGCACAGGCGCTTGATGGCCGACAGCTGGTCTTGTGTGTCCAGAATTTGAAACGCCTGCGGCAGACCCGCCGCCTTGTAATGCGCCCGCAAAAAGCGGTTGCACAGGCCGTGAAAGGTACCAATCCACATGCCGCGCACATTGACCGGCAGCATGGCGCTAAGCCGCGTCATCATCTCCTTGGCGGCCTTGTTGGTGAATGTGACCGCCAGAATGCCGCCGGGCGACACATAGCCGTTTTGCAGCAGCCAGGCGATTCGCGTAGTCAGCACCCGGGTCTTGCCCGAGCCCGCGCCCGCCAGAATCAGGGCGTGCTCCGGGGGCAGAGTGACGGCCGCACTTTGCTCAGGGTTGAGGGTGGCGAGCAAAGGCGACTGTGACGCGTGGTCGATGGCGGAAAAAAGGGACATAGAGGGATTGTAGGAAGGCTGTCGTCCAAATAGTGTCTATCCAAGAATCGTTATCTTGCCAATCGCAATTCCTGCGTAGAATCAAGCACCGGGCCCAAGCAATTGGCACCCGGTTTTTTTATGGCCGGTTCCAATCCAAGCGCCCCGCTTTTTTTGAAATATTTTCTTGAAATTGAACAGGAGCTTGGGCCATGGAAATTTTTGACTACGACAACATTCTTTTGCTTCCCCGCAAGTGCCGCGTGGAAAGCCGCTCGGAGTGCGACGCCGGTGTAGAGCTGGGTGGCCGCAAGTTCCGCCTCCCTGTCGTCCCCGCCAACATGAAGACCGTGGTGGACGAGTCCATCTGCGTCTGGCTGGCACAAAACGGCTATTTTTATGTAATGCACCGCTTTGACCTGGACAACGTGCAGTTTGTCAAAGACATGAAGGCCAAGGGCCTGTTTGCGTCCATCTCCTTGGGCGTGAAGCAGCCGGACTACGCCACCGTCGACGCCCTGGCCGCACAAGGCCTGACGCCCGAATACGTGACCATCGACATTGCCCACGGCCACTCCGACAGCGTGCGCGACATGATCATCTACCTCAAGGGCAAGATGCCCAGCACCTTCATCATTGCAGGCAATGTGGCCACGCCTGAAGCCGTGATTGACCTGGAAAACTGGGGCGCAGATGCCACCAAGGTGGGCATCGGCCCCGGCAAGGTGTGCATTACCAAGCTCAAGACCGGTTTTGGCACCGGCGGCTGGCAGTTGTCGGCGGTGAAATGGTGCGCGCGCGTGGCCACCAAACCCATCATTGCCGACGGCGGCATCCGCGACCACGGCGACATTGCCAAGAGCATCCGCTTTGGTGCCTCCATGGTGATGATTGGCTCGCTATTTGCAGGCCACGAAGAAAGTCCCGGAAAAACCGTGGAAGTGGACGGCAAGCTGTTCAAGGAGTACTACGGCTCAGCCAGCGACTTCAACAAAGGCGAGTACAAGCACGTCGAGGGCAAACGCATTCTGGAGCCCATCAAGGGCAAGCTGGCCAGCACGCTGATTGAGATGGAGCAGGATGTGCAAAGCTCCATCAGCTACTCCGGTGGCAAGAAGCTCATGGACATCCGCAAGGTGAACTACGTCACGCTGGGCGGCGACAACGCGGGTGAACACCTGCTGATGTAGTCAGCCATCCGACAGCAAATCGGGCGGCAACACCCTTGCGCTGTGGCCGCTTGGCGGTATCGTTAGGCTGAACCGCTGGAGTACCAATGAAAGTTGCAGTGTTGGGTATTGGCCTGATGGGTTTCCCCATGGCGCGTCGCTTGTGTGAAGCCGGTCATACCGTGCAGGTGTGGAACCGTACGCCGGCCAAAGCGCAGCTCCTCGCGCCCTATGGTGCCTCCGTGCATGCCACCCCTGCCCAAGCCGTTGCGGATGCCGAAATCGTCATCACCATGCTGGACCACGGTGCCGTGGTCAGCCAGGTTTTGTTTGATCTGGGCGCGGCAGCAGCCATACCCCAAGACAGCTTGCTAATCGACATGTCGTCCATCAAACCGGCTGAAGCGCGCGACCATGCGGCTCGCTTAAGCGAGTTGCAAGTGAACTATCTGGACGCGCCCGTTTCAGGCGGCACCATTGGGGCCGACCAGGGCACGCTGGCCATCATGGTGGGCGGCAAGCCGGACCATTTTGCGCATGCGTTGCCGGTATTCCAGGTGTTTGGCCGTGCCACGCATGTGGGGCCCACGGGTTCGGGACAGCTCGCCAAACTGGCCAACCAGATGATTGTGGGCATCACCATTGGTGCGGTGGCCGAAGCCCTGCTGATGTGCGAAAAAGGCGGCGCAGATATGGCCCGGGTCAAAGAAGCCATTACCGGCGGTTTTGCCGACAGCCGCATCTTGCAAGTGCACGGCCAGCGCATGGTGGACCGCGACTTTGCGCCCCGGGGCAAGATGACGGTGCAACTCAAGGACATGCGCAACGCCCTGAGCACCGCCAACGAAATCGGGTTCGATGCGCCTATCACTGCCCTGTTTGAACAGCTCTACGCACAGGGCATTGATCACGGCCTGGCGGATTTGGACCACGCGGGTTTGTTTGTCGAACTGGCCAGCCGCAACGGCATGACCTGAGCCACGCCTGACGTCAGATGCGGCGGCGGTCCATCTGGTGCTCATCGTAGTAGCGCTCTTTGGCGTCGAACATCTCTTTGTCAGCCATGTTGAGCGCCTGGTCCATCTGCCCCGCGCCTTCGCACACCGCAATGCCCATGGCCAAACTCAGGCTGTGCCCGGGGTAAAACTGGTTGTTGAGTTCCACCATGGACTCAATGCGTTCGGTGAGAACCTGCGCCGCGCGTTTGTCCACACCGGGCATCAACACGACAAATTCATCACCACCAATTCGGGCCAGACACACATTGAGCTTGTCGGTGGCGCTGGCCAGCACTTCGCCAGCGCGGCGTAGCAACGCATCGCCCGCCGCATGGCCTTCATGGTCGTTGACCCGCTTGAGGCCATTCATGTCAATGGCGATCACACTCAGGGGCCACGGGCCGCGGCGGGACAGGCGATTGAGCTCTTCCACATAGAAAGCGCGATTGCCTAACCGGGTGAGTGAGTCGTGCTTGCCCAAGTACTCCAGATAGGCTTCTGCCTTCTTGCGTGCGGTGATATCCACCAAGGACACCAGCACCCGGTCCCACAAAGCCTCATGCCCCGCCAACACCGAAAACTGCATATGGATATTGATGGTCTCGCCGGACATCGAGTAGTTCACCACCTCCCGCATTTGCGTGGTCTTGCCGGCCCACAAGTCGTGCAGTTGCTCGGCGAAAGAGTGATGCATTTCGTCGCGAAAGACCAAGTGCAAATGGCCCAGCAACTCGGCCTTGTCCGCCGCAGCGAACAGGCGCAGCGTCTGCTGATTGACATCAATCACTTTGATTTTTTGCAGACACCGGGTCACAAACTCGGGGTGCACACTGACAAACACCCGGAAATCTTCAATGCCCTTGTCGCGCGCTTCTTCCAACAGCCCTTTGACGCCACTGAAATCTTCCACCCACAGTGACACGGGTGAATGCTCAAACAGATTGCGCGCATATTGCTCGCTGTCGCGCAAAGCGTTTTGAACCTGGGTTTGCGGCGTGATGTCTTCCAGCGAGACCATCACACGGTCCCAAGTCGCTTCGTGGCCTTGCAGCACCCGCACATGAATGCGCACATCCATTCGCCGCCCGTCCAACGCGTAGTTCACCGTCTGATTGGTGAACTCCAGTTCGCCACGCCATAGATGCGCAAGCTCCACCAGCATGTTTTCGAACATGTCATCGCGAAACACTTCGGGTAAGCGTGCCAGCAACTCTTGCTGGCTACTGGCCGAAAACACCTGCAGCGTTTTTTGGTTGACCTTGAGCACCTGATAGCAGGCGGAGCATTGCGCAACCAGCGACGGGTTTTGGCGCAGATGCGCGGCTACGTCGGCAACACCCTGCCCACGCCAAACGTCAAACAGCGCTTTGAGGGTGCTGTAGTCTTCCAACCAGAGAGAAATGGGGGCCGACTCGAACAACTGCTCAAAGTCGGTGGGCACTTGGATTGACGGCATAGATGGCGAGCTCCTGTGCACTATTGTCGAGCATAAACAGCCTATACTGCATCCATACACCAGTGTATTGATACGGAGTCATGGCATGAAGCTGCGCAAAACGCTGACGATCTCTTTTCTGGTGCTGATCGGCGTTGCCGCGCTGGTGTACGCCAACCGGATTTACTTTTTCAAGTACTCGTTGGGTTGGTACACCGACCTTATGCATCCACGCGACGCCAATCAAACGGTGCCGTGGGTGATGGGCCCGGACAAGGCTGCTATTGCCTTGGTGCAGCGCCCGCCCAACATCATCGTTATCCTGGCCGATGACATGGGCATCAACGATGTCAGCACCCATGGCGGCGGCCACACGGCAGAAGGCGTGCCTACCCCCAACATTGATTCGATTGCACGCGATGGCGTGCGGTTTGACCAGGGCTATGCCGGTGCAGCGGTGTGCACCGTGTCCCGCGCGGCGCTGATGACGGGGCGCTATCCCTGGCGTTTTGGCCTGGAATTCACCCCAACGCCTGGGGCCATGTCCCGTATAGCCGACACGCTCTATGCAGATCCTGACCGCTTGTATCCACTGATCATCGACAAGACCAAAGCCGGGACTGCCAAGAAATTCAATGACTTGGGCATGCCCCCGTCCGAGCAAACGGTAGCGGAGTCGCTCAAGGAGCGGGGTTACCACACCATGCACATCGGCAAATGGCATCTGGGCAGCACGCCCGAGATGCGGCCCAACAACCGGGGCTTTGACGAAAGCCTGTTCATGGAGAGCGGCCTGTACCTGCCCGAGAACGACCCACGGGTCGTCAACTCCAAGCAGCACTTTGACCCGATTGATAAGTTCTTGTGGCCCAACTTTCGCTTTGGTGCGAGCTACAACGCCGGCAAATGGTTTGAACCCGCAAAGTACCTCACCGACTACTACACCGACGAGGCCATCACCGCCATCCAGCGCAACAAAAATCAACCCTTCTTCCTGTACCTCGCGCACTGGGGCGTGCACACGCCGCTACAAGCGAACAAAGAAGATTACGACGCGCTGCCGAACATCCCGGACCACCGCCACCGCGTGTATGCCGCCATGGTGCGTTCGGTAGACCGCAGTGTCGGACGCGTGCTGCAAACGCTCAAGGACGAAGGGCTGGACAGCAACACCATCGTCATTTTTACCAGCGACAACGGCGCGCCGGGCTACATCGGTCTGCCCGATGTCAACCAACCCTACCGCGGCTGGAAGCTCACCCAGTTTGAAGGCGGCCTGCGTGTGCCCTACGTCGCCAAATGGCCCGGCCACATTGCACCGGGTACCCAGTACCAACCGCCGGTCTCGAACATCGACATCATGCCCACGGTGGTGGCTGCTGCGGGGGGCACCATGCCGACGGACCGGGTTATTGACGGCGTCAATCTGCTGCCTTTTCTGGGTGCCCTACCCACCACGCAAGCGCCGCGCACACTCTACTGGCGCGACGGTCCCTACCGCGCGATGCGCGATGGCAGTTGGAAACTGATCGTGTCTGAGCGGCCCAAAAAAGACTGGCTCTTCAACCTCGCCACCGACCCGACCGAGAAAAACAACCTCGCCAGCACCCAGCCCGAGAAACTCGCGCAGATGAAAGACAAGCAAGCGGCCCACCACGCCAACATGCCGCCGTCGCAATGGCCTTCATTTCTTGAATTGCCCGTGGCCATTGACAAGACACTGGATCAAAAGCTTTTACCGTCCGACGAGTACACCTACTGGAGCAACTAAATGCATCTGCGGCGGGCGTTGCTGATATCGGTGCTGGCATTGCTGGGCATGGGCCTTGTGCTCTATGCCAAGTCCGAGCAGATTGTGCTGGGTGCAGAAGGCTACATCTACGGCTACCCGCTGGTGATCACCGATGTCACCCGTGCCAACGCAGCCTTGACCATGGGCCCTGAAAACCAGTTGCGCCGGGTGCGCCAGTTTCCCGACGCTTCTTTCAAAGAAGTCGTGCGCCCGAATGTGGACATGCTGTACACCACCGCGTTTATCGATACCGCCAAGGGCCCCTGGGTGTTCGAGATGGCTGCCAACGACCAGCGCTATGAAGTGATGCCCTTCATGGACGGGTGGACCAATGTGTTCGCCGCGCCGGGCACCCGCACCACTGGCCCACGGGGTGGCAAATTTTTGTTGGTAGGCCCAGGCTGGCAAGGTGAAACCCCGGCCGGCCTGACGCTGATGACATCAAACACGCAAATGGTCTGGCTGATCGGGCGCACGCAAACCAATGGCGTTGCGGATTTTGATCGGGTGCATCACTTGCAGGACGGCCTCACCTTGCGTTCACTCGCTGACTGGCAGCTAGGTAAGCAGGAACCACGCACAACGTGGCAACCCTCGACGATCAAACCTATCCCCGCGCCCGTGCAAATGCAGACCATGGGTGCGCAGACATTTTTCACCCGCTTGGCCCTGTTGATGGCCAACAACCCACCGGCTGCGGCGGATGGCCCCATGCTGGTCAAACTGGCCCGCATCGGCGTGGCACCGGGCCAGCCTCCCAACTGGGGACTGCTGGACCAATGGAGTGTGGGCTTGGGCCGGTGGATCGCAGATTTCACGGTAGCCCGTGAACTCAAAAAGCCGCGCGATACGGTGCGTGGCTGGTCCACACCGCCCGCCATGCTGGGCGACTACGGCACCTACTACAACACCCGTGCGGTGGTCGCCATGGTGGGGCTGGGTGCCAATTTGCCTGCCGACGCGATGTACCCCAATACCGCCATGGACAACGCTGGCAAGCCCCTGGATGGCAGCCACCGCTACCGCCTGCATTTCAAGGCCGGAGATCTGCCCCCAGTGAATGCGTTCTGGTCCGTCACGGCTTATGGCGCGGACGAGGCGTTGATCGACAACCCGACCCAACGCCACGCCTTGGGCGACCGTGACCCCCTGGTGTTCAACGCCGATGGCTCGCTAGACCTGTGGGTGCAAGCC
>JBEEJM010000276.1:0-6326 GCA_041169205.1 Pseudomonadota bacterium
GCGGGCTGTACATGGCGTTTGGCAAGGTGCCGGTGGTGGCCGCCATCCTCTGGGGCATCAAGCCCGCAGTGGCCGCCATCGTGTTGCACGCTTTGCACCGCATGGCCAGTAAAACCTTGAAGAATCCGCGTCAAGCCCCCGTGTTACCTGCGCTGGCAGCTATGAGTTTTATAGCAATCGCAGCGTTCAAAGTGCCTTTCCCCTGGGTCGTTCTGGTGGCTGCGGTGTGCGGCTGGCTGGGGCAGCGCTGGTGGCCAGGGCAGTTTGCCGGTGGTGGTGGCCATGGTGCCGCCAAAGCGGCGGCAGACCACACGCCGGCCTGGATTGACGACGACACGCCCACACCCGCGCATGCCCGCTACCGGCCCTCGCGGTTGGCGCTGCTGGTCGTGGTGGGCGCGCTGTTGTGGCTGCTGCCTTTGGGGCTGCTGGTGGCCTGGCAGGGTTGGAATAGCACGCTGGCGCAGATGGGCTGGTTCTTTACCAAGGCGGCGCTGCTGACCTTTGGCGGTGCCTACGCGGTGTTGCCCTATGTGTACCAGGGCGCGGTGGAGCATTTTGGCTGGCTCAATGCGGCGCAAATGATGGACGGCCTGGCCCTGGGCGAGACCACGCCGGGGCCGCTGATTATGGTGGTGGCGTTTGTCGGTTTTGTCGGGGGCTGGGGCCAACAGGTGTTGAGTCCGCTGACCGAAGGCTCGACGGCTGCTCTGTTCTGGAGTGGCGCACTGGCTGCCACGGTGGTGACATGGTTTACCTTTTTGCCCTCGTTCATCTTCATTCTGGCCGGTGGACCTTTGGTGGAGTCGACCCACGGCAAACTGCAATTCACCGCGCCACTGGCCGCCATCAGCGCGGCGGTGGTTGGGGTGATTGCCAGTCTTGCTCTGTTTTTTATAGTGCATCTCGCACTACCCACGGGGGCTGCGGGCCTGTTGGACGTCAAAGCCTTGGTGCTGGCGGCCCTCGCGGCGGTGGCCTTGCTGCGCTTTAAGTTGGGCATTATTCCGGTCATTGCCGCCTGCGCCGTGGCGGGGCTGGCCGTGGCATGATGACGGGTTTCTGACAGTCGCCAGCTGGCACCCACCACCATGAACGCTCGCATCCCGCCCAGTGCGCTGAACGCACCGCAAATCCTCTCGCAGGTTAGCCAGGTGTGGGATGACGCCATCGTTCCCCAGCTCAAGGACTACATCGCCATACCGGCCAAGTCCCCCGTGTTTGACAAAGACTGGGCGGCTAACGGCTACATCGACACCGTGGTGCGCAATACGGCGACCTGGATCGAAGCGCAAAAGGTGACCGGGCTGACACTCGAAGTGGTGCGGCTCGAGGGGCGCACGCCGGTGCTGTTTTTTGAAGTGGCGGCCACGCAGACCGCCTCGACCCAGACCGTGCTCATGTATGGCCACCTGGACAAGCAACCCGAGTTTTCTGGCTGGCGCAACGACCTCGGTCCCTGGACGCCCAAGATGGTGGATGGCAAGCTCTATGGCCGGGGCGGTGCAGACGACGGCTACGCTGCTTACGCGGCCATCGCCGCGCTGCAGGCGCTCAAGACCCAAAACCTGCCGCACCCACGCATCGTGGGGCTGATCGAAACCTGCGAAGAAAGCGGCTCCTATGATTTGCTACCGTATATCGACGTGCTGGGTTCGCGCCTTGGCGATGTGGGGCTGGTGGTGTGTCTGGATTCGGGTGCTGGCAATTACGACCAGCTCTGGCTCACCAGCAGTTTGCGCGGCATGGCCAGCGGCGTGCTGAAGGTCGAAATATTGACCGAAGGCGTGCACTCGGGCGATGCCAGCGGGCTGGTGCCGTCGAGTTTTCGCATCATGCGTCAGGTGCTCGACCGCTTGGAAGACAGTGCTACCGGGCGTCTGCTGCCCGCCAGTTTTCATTGCGAAGTGCCCGCCACGCGCATGGCCCAGGCGCAAGCTGCGGCGACGATTCTGGGGGACGAGATTTACCGCCGTTTTCCGTGGGCGCACTATGACTGCGGTGGCTCCACCGCGTTTGCGCTGCCCACCACCACCGACCCGCTTGAAGCGTTGCTCAACCGCACCTGGATGCCCACGCTCAGCGTCACTGGCGCTGACGGCCTGCCCGATCTGGGCAACGCTGGCAATGTGCTGCGCCCCTACACCGCGTTCAAACTGTCCTTGCGCCTGCCCCCGCTGGTAGACGCCAGCACGGCAGTGCAGCAGCTCAAAGTCTTGCTGGAAGACAACGCGCCGTATCAGGCCAAGGTCACGTTTGACGGCCTGGCCAGCGCCACCGGCTGGAACGCGCCCGACACCGCACCGTGGTTTGAATCGGCGCTGAATACCGCGTCACAGGCCCACTTTGGCGCGCCGTGCGGCTACATCGGCCAGGGCGGGACGATTCCGCTCATGAACATGCTGTCCAAGGGCTTTCCCAAGGCGCAAATGATGGTCTGCGGGGTGCTTGGCCCCAAGAGCAATGCCCACGGGCCCAACGAATTTCTGCATGTGCCGTATGCCAAAAAACTCACGGCGGCGGTGGCGCAGGTGATCGCACAGTTTCCGGGGTAGTCGGCTTATGTACACGCCTTCGAGCAATTCTTCTCTATCGACTTTTATCGTCAGCGACGGCTCTAACCTGGTGGTGCAAGACTGGCCCTTGCAGTCCAACGTGCCACGGCGCGGCATGGTCATCATCGTGCACGGCCTGGGCGAGCATGCCGGGCGCTACAACCATGTGGCCGCCAAGCTCAACGAATGGGGTTTTTCTGCCCGTGGCTACGACCAGTGCGGCCATGGTGAGTCGGCGGGGCTGCCGGGCAGTTTGCCTTCTGACACCCGCTTGCTAGACGACCTGGCCGATCTGGTGGACAGCGCCCGAGCAGAGTTGCCCAAGGGCATGCCCTTGCTGCTGCTGGGGCACAGCATGGGTGGGCTGGTGGTGGGCCGCTTTGTGTCGCTGAACATGCGGCCGGTGGATGGCGTCATCTTGTCGTCACCCGCGCTGGACCCGGGCCTGAGCGCATTCCAAAAATTGCTGGTGTCGGTGCTGCCCAAAATTGTGCCCAATCTGCGCGTGGGCAATGGCCTCAAGCCGCAATACATTTCGCACGACCCGGCGGTGGTGATTGACTACCAGGCCGACCGCCTAGTGCACGACCGCATTTCTGCCAGGCTGGCGCGTTTTATTGCCACTGCCGGTCCCGCCACGGTGGCTTGTGCGCCGCAGTGGACCGTACCCACGCTGCTGATGTATGCGGGCGACGATCGCCTGCTCAACGCCGAAGGCAGTCGCAACTTTGCGGCTGCCGCGCCGAAAGACGTGGTGACCTCGGTGTGCTTTGACGCGCTGTACCACGAGATCTTCAACGAGTACGACGCCCGCCCCGTGTTCGCCGCGCTCAAGCAGTGGCTGGACCTGCATGTGAAGGCGCTTGGATGAACTGGTTGCGGCACCTGCTGGGCCATCTGCGATTGCGGTGGCGCGGCGGTTTGCCACTGCGCTACACCATGGTAGCCGTGGTGGTGCTGGGCGTCACCACTCCCGCCGTGGTGTTTTTTGAGGTGGAGCAGCGCTTAGCCGAGCGCTCCCAAAACGAACTCATCGCGCGCAGCGAAAGCGCCTTCGTCGCCATCAGCCGGGTCTCGGTGACCGAGGCCATGTGGGCGTTGGACCGCAGCGCGGTGAATGCCGCACTCAATCGCATTCTGGACAATCCGCAGGTGGTGGCCGTGCGCGTAGACGACGCACTGGCAGGCACCGCCACACTGGAGCGCGTGCGCCCGGGTTTCACACAGTCGTTGCAGATGGAGACTGATGCCGCACGTCTGCGCCGTTTTCAGCAACCCGTCGAACGCAACGGCGAGAACCTGGGGGTTCTGACGGTGTGGTTTGACTTGGCCTACGGAGACAGCCTGCTGACCCGACGCCGTTTTGAGATGCTGATACTGGTGGCATTGCAAGTGCTCGCCAGCCTGGCGGTGCTGATGCCGATGCTGGTCAATCGCGTGTTGGAACCGGTGGAGCGTCTCAAGGCGCAGGCCTCGGCTTTGCTGCAACCCAGTCCGCAGGGGGTGACTGCCGAGTTCGCCTGGCGGCGCAACGACGAGCTGGGCTTGTTGGGCCGCCATCTCAGCCAGGTACAAAGCCAGTTGCGCGCACTGTTTTCGCAGCTGCACAGCAAAAACGAGCAATTGCAACAGCTGGCGCTCTACGACCATTTGACCGGTTTGCCCAACCGCGCTTTGTTTACCGACCTGGTGCAGCGCGAAATACTGTTGGCGCGGCGCGGTCTGCAAAAGTTTGGTGTGCTGTTCATTGACCTGGACCGTTTCAAGTCGGTGAATGACTCCATGGGACACGCCGCCGGAGACTTGTTGCTGGTGGAGTTGGCACGGCGTTTGCGCGACATGGTGCGCGACGTCGATGTGGTCTGTCGCCAAAGTGGCGACGAGTTTCTGGTACTGGTGCGCAACGTCGAGCACTGGGAGGCCTTGGGCGACATTTCTGACCGCATTCTCCAGGCGGTGGAAAGCCCGGTGACCGTGCCCAATGGCACTGCGCGGGTGTCTGCCAGCATTGGCATTGCACGTTTCCCCGATGACGCCGAAGACTTTGAAGCGCTGGTTAAGAGCGCCGATATTGCGATGTACCAAGCCAAGTCCCTGGGCCGCGCCCGCTACAGTTTTTTCTACAGCGAACTCAACGAACAATTGCTGGCCAATCTGGAGCTGGAAAAGCAATTGGCCCAGGCCATCCGCCAGGGCGAACTGGTGCTGCACTACCAACCCCAGGTAGACGCCCACACCGGGGCGCTGGTGGGGCTGGAGGCGCTGGTGCGCTGGAACCATCCGCAGCGCGGCCTGTTGTTTCCGGGTCAGTTCATCGCCGTGGCCGAAGAGTCGGGCCTGATTGCCGAGATGGGCGTCTGGACCTTGCACGAAGCCTGTCGCCAGTGCGCTGCCTGGAAAGCGCAAGGCCTGCACGTGGGCACCATGGCGGTGAATGTGTCGGCGCTGGAGTTTCGTGACCACCGCCTGCTTGACAGCCTGCAGTCCGCACTGCACGACAGCGGCATGGCCCCCAGCGAGCTGGAAGTAGAAATTACCGAGAGCGTGCTGATGGCCGAGACCGACACCAGCCTGCGCATCATTGCGCGCCTGCACGAGCTGGGCGTGGGCATCGCGATTGACGACTTTGGCACCGGCTACTCGTCGTTGTCATACCTCAAGCGACTGCGGCCCACGCAGCTCAAAATTGACCGCTCATTTGTGCGCGATGCCGATAGCGACGCCGACTCGCGGGCGATTGTCAAAGGGGTGATCAGCCTGGCCCAGGCGCTGGGCCTGAACATGGTGGCCGAGGGGGTGGAGACCGAAGCGCAACGCCAGTTTTTGCGCGACGCGGGTTGCCACACCCTGCAGGGCTACTTGATCGCCCGTCCGTTGCCGGTTAACGAGCTGGAGGACTGGCTCGCTGCTGCAGCGCTAGCCAGCCCAGTGCCAGTACCAACAGCGTAATTGGCACCAAAGACCCCAGATTCAGCAAGGCCCAGCCTTGGGTGGTGACCAGCGCACCCGAGGCAAACGAGGTCAGCGCCATGACGCTGAACACGCAAAAATTGATGGCCGCCTGGGCGCGGTCTTTCTCTTCCGGGCGGTAAGCACCCAGCGACAGCGTGGTGCTGCCGGTGAACAAAAAATTCCAACCCACGCCAAGCAAAAACAGTGACAGCACAAACTGGTGCAACTCCACGCCGGTGAGCGCGATGGCGATGCAGAGCAGGGTCAGCAGTGCGCCCACGGCCATGATCTGCAAGGTGCCAAAGCGCTTGATCAGGTGCCCGGTGAAAAAGCCTGGCGCAAACATGCCAATCACATGCCACTCCAGCACCAGCGCCGCGTCGTCAAAGCCCAGGCCGCACTGCTGCATCGCCAGTGGGGTCGCCGCCATCAGCAGGTTCATCACGCCGTAGCTTAGAGCCGCGCTGATGCAGGCCACCGCAAACACCGGCTGGCGCAGGATCACACCCAGGCTGCGCCCACCGGCGGATTTGCCTTGCGGCACCACGGTATCGGGAAAGCGGATGAAAGCCATCAGCACCATGGCAACGAGCGCGACTATCGCTAGCACCACATAAGCGCCCGCGAATTGCACCTCGAGCAGGTTGCGTGTGCGCGCCGCTAGGTTGGGCCCGGCAATGGCACCGATCAAGCCACCCGCCAATACGAGGGACACGGCTTTTTCACGGAAGGCGGGCAGCGCCAGTTCGGCGGCGGCAAAGCGGTAGAGCTGGCCATTGGCGCTGTAGTAGCCCGCAATGACGGTGGCCGCCACCAGCA
>JBEEJM010000277.1:0-6175 GCA_041169205.1 Pseudomonadota bacterium
CTGGGTGACGTACCGCTTTCGTGGCCAGACAGAGGCTGGAGTCCCCCGTTTTGCTACCTTTTTGCGGGTTGCGGCAGACCGGGGCCTGTGACTGGGGCGGGTACTGGAGGGTAGCGCTATCTTTACGACCACTTTACACTTCATAAAAGAAGTGTCGCGGTACGCCGAACCGTAACAACATATCATCAAATGTTGTATTTTCGCGCCGGGCATTTCCCCTCCAAGCCACCCCACGTTTCAGCAGCCACCATGAACATTGCGCATCTCAAAGCCCCTATTTTTAGCAGCGCGATGGCGCTTCTCATGCTGGGTTGTTCCCAGGGTGCCAACCAGGCCCCGGCAGCGGCCGCATCCGCGCCTGCGGCGGGTGCGCCTGGAGCGGTGGCCAGTGCCCCGGCCGCCGCCAGTGGCGGGCCAGTCACCGTGAGTACCGTTAAAGCGCAAAAACGCGACTTCGCGGTCAAGCTCCAGGGCAATGGCATTGTCAGCCCGCTGAGCACGGTGGACCTGCGCTCCCAGGTGACCAGCACCGTGGCCCAGCGGCATTTTGCGGACGGCCAGTTTGTCAAGGCAGGGCAGCTGCTGTTCACGCTGGACTCCCGCACCGACGAGGCCAACCTGGCCAAGGCCCAGGCGCAGTTGGCCAAAGACCAAGCCAGCCTGGCCGATGCCAAGCGCCAGTTTGAGCGCGCCAAACAACTGTTCACGCAGAACTTTATTTCGCAGGGTGCAGTGGACACCGCCCAGACCCAGATGGAGTCGCAAGCCGCCAGCACCGTGGCTGACCAGGCCGCCATCACGGCTGCCAAAGTGGCACTGTCTTTTGACCGTATCGTCGCGCCAAGCGCCGGGCGCGCCGGGGCGGCCAATGTGACGGTGGGCAGCCTGGTGCAGGCCAATATCACCTCGCTGGTGACGATTACCCAACTCGACCCGATTGCCGTGGCCTTCAGCATTCCGCAACGCCATCTGCCCGACGCGCTGGCCGCGCTCAAAGGTGGCGGCGCAGCGGTGACTGCCTCGCTGGCCGATGGTGGCGGCAGTTTCCAGGGCCACTTGCAATTTGTCGACAACAACGTCTCCGCCAGCTCCGGCACGGTGCAGGTGAAAGCGGTGTTCCCCAACAAAGAGGGCAAGCTTTGGCCCGGTGCCTATGTGGATATTTCGCAAACGGTGCGCACACTGACCGCCGCCACCACCATCCCGCAGGCAGCCGTGGTGCAAGGCGCGCGCGGCACCATTGTCTATGTGCTGGAAGACGGCAAGGCCCGGCTGCAGCCGGTCAAGGTGGTTTATGCCGAAGGCGGTGAGGCTGCCGTCACCGGCATCCAGCCCGGCGACGTGGTGGTGATGGACGGCAAACAAAACGTGCGCCCCGGCAGCCCGCTGGTCGAGCGCGCCAATGCGCCCAAAGCTGCAGCCTCCGGAGCCGCCAAGCCATGAACATTTCCGAGTTGTTCATACGCCGTCCGGTGATGACGGTGCTCTTGAACCTGGCCATTGTGCTGGCCGGGGTGATTGGCTACCGCAGCATTCCGGTGGCGGCCCTGCCCAGTTACGACACACCGGTGATCAATGTCTCCGCCAACTTTGCCGGTGCCAACCCCGAAACCATGGCCAGTGCCGTGGCCCTGCCGCTGGAAAAGCAGTTCCAGACGGTGCCTGGCCTGAAGACCATCAGTTCCACCAGTATTTTGGGCAGCACCTCGCTGACGCTGGAGTTTGACGAGGGTCGCAGCATCGATGCCGCCGCCGTGGACGTGCAGGCCGCCCTGCTGCGGGCGCAACGGTCGCTGCCGGCGGACATGACCGAGACGCCGTCCTACCGCAAGGTCAACCCGGCCGATGCGCCTGTGCTGCTGATCTCGATGCGCTCGCCATCGATGCCGCCCAGCGATTTGCAGGACTTTGCCGAGCATTTGATTTCGCCCACCCTGTCCATCCTGGACGGTGTGGCCCAGGTGAATGTCTTTGGCTCCAAGCGCTTTGCGATCCGTGTGCGCGTCAAACCCGAGGCCCTGGTGGCCGCCAATCTGGGCTTGGACGAGCTCAGCGCCGCGCTGCGCTCAGCCAATGTGAACACGCCCGTGGGCACGCTGGAAGGCCCGAAGCAAACCCTGGTGTTGCAGGCCAACAAGCAGTTGGAAAATGCCCAGGCCTATTCCAAGCTGATTGTGGCCATGCGCGCCGGCAATCCGGTGCGCCTGAAGGATGTGGCGACGGTGGAAGACAGCGTGGAGACCTTCAAGAGCGCGGCCACCTACAACGGCGAAGCCTCGATTACCCTGGCCGTACAGCGCCAGCCTGGCGCCAACACGGTGCGTGTGGTGGATGCCATCCGTGCCGCTCTGCCCGCCCTGCAGGCCCAGATGCCGCTGTCGGTGTCGCTCACGCCCATCAACGACCGCTCGGTCTCGGTGCGCGAAGCCCTGCACGATGTCACGCTCACGCTGATCGGCACCATTGCCCTGGTGGTACTGGTCATCTTTTTGTTCCTGCGCCGCTTTGTTGCCACCGTCATCCCCACGCTGTCGCTGCCGGTCTCGCTGGTCGGTGCCGTGGCCTTGCTTTGGGGCTTGAATTACAGCCTGGACAATATTTCCCTGCTGGGGCTGACACTGGCCGTGGGTCTGGTGGTGGACGATGCCATCGTGGTGCTGGAAAACATCATGCGCCACGTTGAGGATGGCGAAGACCCGTTCCAGGCCGCATTGCGCGGTGCGCGTGAAGTGGGCTTCACCATCATCTCCATCTCGACCTCGCTGATCGCGGTTTTCATTCCGATCTTCTTCATGCCCGGCGTGATTGGCCTTTTGTTCCACGAATTTGCGGTGGTGGTCGGCCTGTCCATCGTGGTCTCGGCCTTTGTCTCGCTGACCCTGGTGCCCATGTTGGCCAGCCGCTTTCTGACCGACGACGCGCACAAAAAACCACCGGGTTATGTCGTCAAGCTGTTTGAACGCGGCTTTGACAGCCTGCTGGCCGGCTACACCAAACTGCTGGACAAGGCGCTGTCGCACCGCACCTATATCCTGCTGCTGGCGGCCGCCACCTTTGTCGCTACGGTCTGGTTGTTTATGGCCATTCCCAAGGGGTTTTTCCCGGAAGAAGACATTGGTCAGATTCAGGTCTCCACCGAGGCCTCGGAAGACATTTCGTTTCCAGACATGGTGCGTCTGCAGGAACGTGCCGCAGCCATCTTCCAGGCGGATGCGAATGTGGCGGCGGTGAATTCGTTTAACGGCGGCTCCAACGCCCTGAACACCGGGCGCATGTTCATTACGCTCAAACCGCAGAACCAGCGCAAGCCCATGAAGCAGGTGGTGGAGGGGCTGCGCAAGAAGCTACGCGACGTGGCCGGCATCAATGTGTTCATGCGCCCGGTACAAAACCTGCAACTCGGCGGGCGGCCCAGCAAGGCGCAGTTTCAGTACATTTTGCAAAGCGTCAAAGCCGATGAACTCAATGTCTGGGCGGGAAAACTGCAGGACAAGCTGCGTGCCGACCCGCTGTTCCGGGACGTGACCAGCGACGCCCAGCTGCGTGCCCTGCAGGCGCAGCTCAAGATCGACCGCGACCGCGCCAACGCTCTGGGGGTGTCCATCGACGCGATCCGTACCGCTCTCTTCAACGCCTTTGGTGAGCGCCAGGTTTCCACCATCTACCTGCCGACCGACAGCTACAAGGTGATCATGGAGCTGGCGCCCGAGGCCAAGCGGGACGAGCTGGCACTGAACGCTATTTTTGTGCGCGCCTCCACTGGCGCATTGGTTCCCTTGTCGGCCTTCACCACGGTGGAGCGCTCGGTGGGGCCCACCTCCATCAACCACGTCGGTCAGCTACAGGCCGTTACCGTCTCCTTCAATCTGGCGCCCGGTGCCGCACTGGGCGATGCCACGGCCCGCATTGATGCGGCGCGTGAAGCCATCCAGCTGCCCTCTTCCATCATCACCAGCTATGGCGGTGACGCGGCGGTGTTCAAGAGCTCACAAGGTAGTCAGGCTATTCTGATCATTGCTGCGCTGCTGGTGATTTATGTGCTGTTGGGCGTGTTGTACGAGAGCTTTATCCATCCGCTGACGATTCTGGCGGGCCTGCCCTCGGCGGCTGTGGGGGCGTTGGCTACGCTGATGCTATTCGGCCAAGACCTGACGCTGATTGCCACCATCGGCATCGTGCTCTTGATCGGCATTGTGAAAAAGAACGCCATCATGATGATCGACTTCGCGCTGGATGTGCAGCGCCACCATGGCAGGACGCCAGCACAGGCCATCCGCGAGGCCTGCATCATGCGTTTTAGGCCCATCATGATGACCACCATGGCGGCGCTGATGGGCGCACTGCCGATTGCGCTGGGCATAGGTGCGGGCGCTGAATTGCGCCAGCCGCTGGGCCTGGCCGTGGTCGGTGGGCTGGTGTTTTCGCAAGCCATCACGCTGTTCATCACGCCGGTGCTCTACGTGCTGCTGGATCGCTTCAGCGGCCACGGACCGGTGCTGACGCCCGAAGTCCCCGTCGAACCGGTCACGGAGTTGCTACAAAATTAGTAGCTTCTCACGCATATTCCACGGAGGCTAGCGGCCTATTTCTATCAGAATCTCGGGCTGAAAGGCGGCCTGCTCGTTCTTGCGGGCATAGCCCAGCGGGTTGGCCACCACGTGGCAGCCCGCGTGCACGTAGTTGCTGGGCGCATGCAGGTGGCCGTGCAGCCACAGCTGGGCCTGGGGCAGCAAGTCGTCCAGCGCGTTGCAAAAACCGGCGGTACCGGGCACGTTCCCGTAGCGTGGGTCGGCGCTGCGCAGGCTGGGTGCAAAGTGCGTCACCGCCACGGTGGGGCCGTCAAAGGGCGTGGCCAGTGCCGCGCGCAGCCACTGCTGGCATACCAGGCCTTGTTCGCGCACCCCAGGGGCCAGCCAGGGCTCGCCGTTGCGGGTGGTCAGCGTTTTTTTCAGGTAGTAGTTGGCGGCGCGAAAGGCTTTGTCGCGGGATTTGAGCTGTTGAGCGAGCGCGGTGGCAGAACGCGGGTCGGTGGGGTTGAGCGCGTCAAAGTCGGTCCACAGCGTGGTGCCAACAAAGCGCACGCCGCCCCAGACCAGGGTTTCGCGCTCCAGCCAGAGCAAGCCCAACCGGTCGCAGGTTTCGCGCAACCGGGCGTGGGCCGCGTCAAAGTCCATGCCGTCGTATTCGTGGTTGCCGGGGACAAAAATGACCGGTGTTGGCCAGCCGGCTGCGGCCGAGAACTGGGCCAAGCCAAAGTCGGGGTCGACGAGTAGCGAACCCGGCTGGTACGAGCCCACGTCGCCCGCTACGACCAACAGATCGGCACCCGCTGCCGGGCGAGCGCGCCAGTGGGGGTGGGCTTCGAGGTGAACGTCGGAGAGGAGTTGGATTTTCATGCCGATAGTTTTCAGATGGCTCAGGCCGGGAAGGCCTTGTTGGCCAGCGCCGCCACTTGTGCGCGCAGCCACGCATGGGCGCTGACGTTGTCCTGGCGCTGATGCCACAGCGCATCCACCTGAATGGCAGGCACCGGAAACGGCAGCTCGCGCTGCACCAGCTGGCCCTCGAACCCGGTCATTTTGACAAAGTGCCGGGGCAGCACGGTGAGCAGGTCCGACTGGGCCACCACGCGGCCCGCCGTGAAAAATTGGTTGACGGTGAGCACCACCAGCCGCGTGCGGTGCAGCAGCATGAGCGCTTCGTCAATAAAACCAAAGGCCCGCCCTGAAAAGCTCACCAACATGTGGCGTGCGGCGCAGTAGCGGTCCAGCGTCAACGGCCCCTTGGTCAGCGGGTGGCCTTTGCGCATCACGCACACGTAGTCGCCCGCGAACAGCCGGTGGTGTAGAAACGACACGGCCTCGCCCGATTGCGCCCGGGCGGTCAGGTCCGACAGCGCGGCCGGAAAGTGACCAATCGCCAGGTCGGCCTGGCCTTCTTCGAGCAGGCGGCGCGGGTCGCGGGTGGTGAGCGGCACCACGCGCAGGGTGACGCCCGGGGCCTCACGGGTAATGGCCTCCACCAGGCCGGGCATTAGCTCGGCGGCGGTGGCGTCGGCCATGGTCAATACAAAAGAGTTGGTGGCGGTGGCCGCGTCAAATACGCTGGGTGCGAGCGAGGCTTGCAGCTTTTGCAGCGCCTCGCGCACGGCGGGCCACAACTCCAGCCCGCGGGC
>JBEEJM010000278.1:0-5117 GCA_041169205.1 Pseudomonadota bacterium
CCAGCCTGTTTTACCTCGTTCCCCCCTGCACCGCCGTGTTTGCGTGGCTGCTGTTTGGCGAGACTTTTACCGGCGTCGCGCTCTTGGGAATGGTGCTGACGGTGGGTGGGGTTTATCTGGCCCGCAAGTAGCGCGCAGAAGGTAAGCTACACGAAGCACACATCGACGGGGGAAATAAAAAATGCCGTACGCATTACTCTGGGAGACCCACGGGGTCTACAAGCAGTTCAGTGGCGTGGTCACGGGGGCCGAATTGCTGCAGTCTGTAGTGGATGTGGCGTCTGACGCGCGGTTTGCGCGCCTGCGCTACGAGGTGTCTGACTATCTGGCGGCCGACGACACCCAGTTTTCGCAAGATGCGTTGAACGACATCCGCGCTATCCGTATTGGGTCGTTTCAGACCAACCCGCGCATCAAAGTAGCCATCGTGACGCTGGATGCGCAAATTCAGCAGCGCATTTACTCCACCATCGCCGCCCGGCTGACGCTGCATCAAACCCAGCTGTTCAGTGCCGTTGCCGACGCCAACGCCTGGTTGGAGCGCTAGGCGCGCGGGCCACTGCGCGGCGGTTCGTGCACCTCAATCGCCTGCACATCCACAACATCCACGACATCGGACGGGCGGGCCGGTTCACCGCGTGTGGCGGACTGCCGAAACGACTGGGTCGCTTGGCGAAACCGCACATAGGTGGTGAACAGCGCCGGTTTGCGCCCCATCAAGAGCGACCACACGGCGTTTAACAGCACGGCGGCCAACACCACCGCCACCAGCCCAAGGGCGAACACCCCCGCCAGCAAAAACAACGCCAGCGTGAGCACACGGCGCAGAATGCGCGTCAAAAAATCGAATACGGCTTGCATGAGTCCATTGTGCCTAAGGTCACGAATCACCCGAATGGCCCTTGCTATGTCCGGTAGTGGGGACTATTCTTGAATCCCAATCTCTGCGAAGGTGGCTCCCATGTACAAGTGCATATTGCTCGCGTATGACGGCTCCGAATCGGGGCAACAGGCGCTGCTGGAGTGCAAAGACCTGGCGCAGTGGACCCACGCAAACCTGTGGCTGGTGGCGGTCATGCCTGCCATGTCGATGAACTACGGGGCGCTAGACGGTGCGTTCAGCGATCCGCGTGTGGAGATGCAGGACCGCGAACGGTTTGACGCCATTCTGGCGGATGGTCTGCGTCGGTTGGCCGAGGCGGGGTTTGAGGCCAACGGCGAGCTGCTCACGGGAGAGTCGGCCGAGCAAATTTGCCAATACGCCAGCAAAGTGCAAGCCAACCTGATTGTGGTGGGGCACAAGCACCTGGACAGCTGGGCCGCCCGTTGGTGGCGGGGCTCCACCTCCAGCGCGCTGATTGAGCAAGCGCCCTGCAGCGTGCTGTGCGTGATTACGCGTTAAGTTTTCTATCTAAGGCCGCTGCATTCACCTCAAAGCGCTTTTTGGTGAACACCATAGCGGCCAGCAGCACGGCGAGGACGGCGAAAGCCCACAGCTCGCCCTGGTACAGGTAAAAGATCAAAAACCGCACCTGGTGTCCGCCATCGGTAAACGCGGTAATGAGCCCCAGGCCGTCCATGTTGAACGACGGCGTTTTGCGCGCCAGATCGGTAAACAGCGGTGCCATGCTGGACGAGATCAGCAAGAAGGTAATGATCACCGGAATACCCGCCAGCACCGCGCGAAACACGTTGCCACGAAACATCAGCACCGAGATCGACATGACGGAAATCAAGTTGGGCAAATCGCCCAACGGCAGCACCCGGTTGCCGGGCAGTACCAGCGCAATGCCGATGGCCAGCCCCATGAGAATCAGCCCGGTCATGATGACCGACTTGTGGCCCATCAGAAAACCGGTGTCCAGCGCCACGATCAGGTTTTTGCGCTGCGGGAACACGCGCTCCACCTGGCTGCGCAGCGCGTTGGTAATGGGAATCATGGCCTCACCAATCAGGCCCGCACTCTTGGGCAGCAAGAACATCACCGCGGCAATGTGCACTGACATTTCCAAGGTGGCGCGCACGTCGTAGTCGGCGGCCAACGCCAGCGCCAGGCCCATCAGCAAGCCAATCACCATGGGCTCGCGCAGCAGGTCGACCAGGCTGTTGCTCTCTGTGTCGCCATCGCCGGCAACATCGATCTGGTGGCTGGCTTCGGGGTTGTAGTTGATTTTGTTGAGCACCGGAATGCGGTCGATCAGCCAGTCCACGCAGGCGCTGTAGGGCACGATGCCGTTCACCGACACGGGCGAGGCCGAAATGCCCTTGAGCCCCATTTCGCGCTCCACATCGGGCGCGGTCCATTCGGTGAGCTTGAAGCAGTAAATGGCAATCAGCAGCGTGGCGCTCAGGCCCAGCCACATGCTGCCCGAGAGCGCCAGCACCAGCGCGCCAATCATCGCAAAGTGCCAGTAGTTCCAGATGTCAATGTAGATGGTGCGGGTCAGGCCGGTGGCCAGCATCAGCAAATTGGCAATCAGCACCATGGGGATGGAAATGGCCGCCAGCGGCGACGCCCAGGTAATGGCCGCCAACGGGGGCCAGCCCACGTCCAGCACCGGGAAGTTAAGCCCCCGCACTTGCGAGAGCTGCTGCACCGCCGGGCTGATGTTCGTCACAAAGAAGTTGAACGCGATGAACACACCGGCAAAACCCGCGGCCAGCGACACCGTGCTGAGCAGCGCGCGCTTGAGCGGCACCCGCACTGCCAGCGCAATCATAAAAATAATGATCGGCAGCATGACGTAGGCTTTAAAGCCAAAGAACGCGCTCAAGAAGTGTTTTAGTGATTCCATGGCCTGCTAGCCCTCGTAGATAGTTCGTGAGTAGCTACAAAAACTGTAGCAAGTGATTGGCGCAGCGTGATCCAAATCAACGCCCTGTCATCAGGGCCACTGCGCCGGAGAAAGTAAAAAATGCGGCGGCGGTCGACACCAGAATGATGCGGGCAATGCGCCCGTTGTCTGCCCCAAAACGCTCGGCTAAGAGCGACACATTGCTGGCGCTGGGCAGCGCGGCCAGCAGCACCAGCACCATGAGCGCGAACTTGTCGATCTGCACGCCTAAGCCCACCGCCGCCGCGCCCACCAGCAAGACCAGCAGCGGGTGCAGGAACAACTTGATGAGCGCCACCGGCACGTATTCCTGCCAATGCACCGCGTGCGATTTGTCGTCCCGCGCAAGTATTTGCGAGCGGGCCAGCACCGCGCCAATGGTGAACAGCGCCACCGGCGACGCGGCATCGGCCAGCATGCCCACGGTAGTGACCACGGGCTTGGGGAATTCAATTTGCAGGGCAGACACCAAAGCGCCCAGCAGAATGGACCAGGGCATGGGGTTGGCTGCGACGCCCTTGAGCGCGTTTTTGGCAGCCTGACCGGCCGACACGCCACCCGTCTCACCCAGACGGGACAGGGCAATGCACAGCGACGAGGTGACCACCATGTCCACCAAGATGGTGACGATGGCCGGGCCCGCCGCCTTGGCGCCCAGCAGCGCCACCAGCAAGGGCACGCCCATGAAGCCGGTGTTGGGGAAGGCCCCCACCAGCGCGCCAAAGGCAGCGTCGTTCCAGCCTATTCTTCCGTGCAATGTGACCGCCACCACAAACGCCACCATGATCAGCGCGCACAGCAAGTAGGTGAGTGCCACGCTGGGGTCCAGCAACTGGGCGATGGGCGTACTCGCGCCAAAGCGGTACAACAAGCACGGCAGCGCAAAAAACAGCACGAAACCGTTCAAGCCCGGAATAGCCGCCAGTGGCAGCATGCCGCGCCGCGCGGCGATATAGCCGCACAGCACCAGGGCGAAAAAGGGAAAGGTAACGTAAAGAATTTGCAGCACAGGCCTCATTGTCGCGGGGTTTTGCGCACCCGGTAAGATGGCGCGCTTGTTCGCTCCTTCCGCTTGTTCCGTCTCTTTGTCTGCATGTCTTCTCCAGCCCCCCCCGTCAACAACAGCATGAACCTGGCCCAGCAGGAAGCCGTGAACTACCTACACGGCCCCTGCCTGGTGCTGGCCGGTGCGGGTTCGGGCAAGACGCGGGTGATCACCCACAAGATTGGCCGCCTCATTCAAAGCGGTATGCCTGCCAACCGCATTGCCGCCATTACCTTCACCAACAAGGCCGCCGCCGAAATGCGCGAGCGCGCCAAGGGGCTAATTGGCAAGGCCGCCAAAGACGTGCTGATCTGCACCTTTCACGCGCTGGGCGTGCGTATGCTGCGCCAGGACGGCAGCGTGCTGGGGCTCAAACCTGCTTTTTCCATTCTCGACACCGATGACGTCACCGGCATCTTGAAGGACGCGGGCGGCACCGTAGACGCGGCCACCGCGCGCCAGTGGCAATGGACCATCAGCGGCTGGAAAAGTGCGGGCCTGAATGCGACACAAGCGCTGGCCCAAGCCGCCGACGACAACCAGCGCATCATCGCCACGGTGATGGGGCGCTACGAGGAACGGCTCACCGCCTACCAGAGCGTGGACTTTGACGACCTGATCAGCCTGCCGCTCAAGCTGCTACAAAATCATGAGCAGGTCAGGCAACGCTGGCAAGGGCTGATGGGCCATATCCTCATTGACGAGTACCAGGACACCAACGCCACGCAGTACGACATGCTCAAGCTGCTGGTGGGCGGCAACCCGGCTAGCGGCGCCCGCTTTACCGCCGTGGGCGATGACGACCAAAGCATTTACGGCTGGCGCGGTGCCACGCTGGACAACCTGAAAAAGCTCCCCATCGACTTTCCCTCGCTCAAGGTGATCACGATGGAGCAAAACTACCGCAGCACCAGCGCCATCCTGCGCGCGGCCAACAACGTGATTGGCCCCAACCCCAAGCTGTACCCCAAAACCTTGTTCAGCGAACTGGGCGAAGGCGAGCCGGTGCGCGTGGTGGACGCCGACAACGAAGAACACGAAGCCGAGCGCGCCGTGGCCCGCATCCAAAGCCTGCGTTCTGAGGGCTCGCTGGCACAGGAGGGAGCGCAGTACCGCGAGTTTCGGGACTTTGCCCTGCTGTACCGCGCCAACCACCAGGCCAAGCCGTTCGAGAAGGCGCTGCGCAAGGCCAACATTCCCTACAAAGTGTCGGGCGGTCAGAGCTTTTTTGACCGTGC
>JBEEJM010000279.1:0-8600 GCA_041169205.1 Pseudomonadota bacterium
AGGTAGGCGTTTTGCGGCGCTACGGCGTGGCGTGCGGCTTCGGTGCCGGTCAGGTCTTTGAGCGTGGCGGCCAGGCGCGCGTAGACCCCGGTGAGGGCCTTTCGGTAGGGCTCGTCTTTGCGGTGTTCGTTTTGATCGGGCGAGCTGTCGGCCAGTGCCTGCATGGCGGGTGAGCAATCGGACAGCATGGCCGAGATTGACAACTCGCCGCCCAGGTAATGCACCTCGGTCAGGTAGTGGCGCAGCGCCACTTCGGCTTGGCGGCGCAGCGCGTATTCCAGCGTTTGGGCGCTGACATTGGGGTTGCCATCGCGGTCGCCACCTATCCACTGCCCCATACGCAAAAAGCTGTGCACCGGCTGGTTGCCGAGTTTTTCTTCCAGGTCGGCATAGAGCTTGGGAATCTCGCGCAGGAAGGTCGATTCGTAGTAGCTCAGCGCGTTCTCAATCTCGTCGGCCACGGTGAGCTTGCTAAAACGCAGCAGGCGGGTTTGCCACAGCTGCATGACGCGGGCGCGCATCTGCGCTTCGTTGGCGGCCAGTTCACGGGGCGACAGCGCATCTTTCTTGCCAGCCGTCAGCGTGGCGCGCAGTTTGACTTCATCGCGTGCGGTCAGCAGCTGGGCAATGGCACGTTCGGCATCCAGAATGCTTTTGCGCTGCACCTCGGTGGGGTGGGCAGTGAGCACGGGCGACACATAGCTGTGTGCCAGGGTGTTAGCGATGGTTTTTTGCGAAATACCGGCCCAGCGCAGGCGCGACATGGCGACTTCGATGCTGCCTTCTTGTGTGTCACCGGCGCGCTCGTGGACTTCGCGGCGGCGAATGTGGTGGCGGTCTTCGGCCAGATTGGCCAGGTGGCTGAAGTAGGTGAAGGCGCGAATCACGCTCACGGTTTGGTCGCCACTGAGCGATTTCAATAATTTTTTGAGCGCTTTGTCGGCCTCGTGGTCCGCGTCGCGTCGGAAGGCGACCGACAGCGTACGAATTTGCTCGATCAACTCATAAGCCTCTACGCCCTCCTGCTCGCGGATGACATCCCCCAAAATTCGACCCAACAGGCGGATGTCTTCCACCAACGGGCGCTCGTTGTCTTTGCTACGTTTGGCGGGGGTAGGTGCGGAGGCAGTTTTCATGGTCTCCATGCTAGCATCCATGACTACTTTTTGATCACCACCGAGTTACCACTGTGCAACATTTCACCATCGCCACACGCGAGAGCCGGTTGGCCCTCTGGCAAGCCGAACACGTCAAAGCGCTGCTGGAGCAACAAGGGCACCGGGTGACCTTACTGGGCATGACTACGCAAGGCGACCAGATTTTGGACCGCGCCCTCAGCAAAGTCGGCGGCAAAGGCCTGTTTGTGAAAGAACTCGAATTGGCCCTGGAAGAGGGCCGCGCCGATCTGGCCGTGCATTCACTCAAAGATGTGCCCATGGAGTTACCCCCCGGTTTCATGCTGGCCTGCGTCATGGAGCGCGAAGATCCGCGCGACGCCTGGGTGTCGTCAAAATATGCGAGTCTCGCCGATCTGCCACAAGGTGCGGTGGTGGGCACCTCGAGTCTGCGCCGCATGGCACTGGTGCGCGCGTTGCGCCCGGATCTGAAAATTGAACCCCTGCGTGGCAACCTGGACACCCGCCTGCGCAAGCTGGACGAGGGCTTGTATGACGGCATCGTGCTGGCGGCAGCGGGCCTGAAACGCCTGGGCCTGGAGTCGCGCATTCGCGCCGTGTTCGAGCCGCAGCAAATGCTGCCCGCCGCAGGCCAGGGCGCTTTGGGCATTGAAGTTTGTAGCGGCCGCGACGATGTGGTGGCCGCGCTGGTGCCCCTGATGCACCAGTCCACCTGGCTGGCCGTGTCGGCCGAGCGCGCGGTGAGCCGCGTCATGGGCGGCAGCTGCTCCATGCCACTGGCGGCGCATGCGGTGTTTGCCGGTGACATTCTCAAGATCAACGCCGCCTGGGGCGATCCCGACGGTCGGATGCCGCTGGTGCAAACCCAGGCGATGGCTCCGGTGAGCGACACCGAGGCGGCGGTTCGATTGGGCGAAAAAGTAGCCGCTGCGCTGCAGGCCAGTGTCGAAAAGGCCACCGGAAAAGCACCTTAAATACGCCGTCACCATGCGCGTCATCTTGACCCGACCGGAGCGTGAAGCGCGCAGCTGGGTCACCACCTTGGCCCAGGCAGGCATTCAGGCGCTGGCGTTGCCGCTGATTGCGGTGGACGGTGCGCCCGATCCCCAAGCGGTGCAGCGTGTGTGGCAACAACTGGACGACTTCGACGCTGCAATGTTTGTCAGCGGCAATGCGGTAGACCAGTTTTATGCATTAAAACCGGCCACAGCCCCCGTAAAATATGCGCAAGCAGCTATCAAAATGAGAGCATTTGTGACAGGCCCCGGCACCCGCTCGGCACTGTTGCGTCACGGCGTGGCGGCCCATTTGATTGATGCACCGGACGCACAGGCCGGGCAATGGGATTCCGAAGCACTGTGGGCCGTGGTGCAAGGCCAGGTGCGCCCCGGCTTCAGGTTGCTGATCGTTCGTGGGGCTGGTGCCGACCACGCCCAGCCCCATGGCGCGGGGCGTGACTGGTTTGCCCAGCAAGTGCAGGCGCGGGGTGGGCAGGTCGAGTTTGTGGTGGCCTACCAGCGGCGCTGCCCAGTGTTCTCCCCAGATCAACTGGCAGAGGCCCAAAACGCTGCGGCAGACGGATCGGTTTGGCTGTTCAGCAGCTCCGAGGCGATTGGCAATTTGCAGCGCCTGCTGCCCGAGCAATCTTGGCACCAGGCCCGCGCCGTGGCCACCCATCCGCGCATTGCGCAGGCGGCGCGCGAGGCGGGCTTCGGTGTTGTTTGTGAGTCACGGCCGCAGCTGCCCGAAGTGGTGGCATCGATAGAATCGATGGCATGAACTCCGAACCGGTTGCTAGCGCACCTCCAGATACCCCACAGGCCGCGCCCGCGTCGGTATTGGCACCTTCTACACCGTCGCCGCGTTGGTTTTGGGGCGTTGCGCTGGTCGCAGCCGGTGGTCTCATTGGCAGCACGCTGGTGTGGCAAAAGCTGAGCAATATCCAGGAGCAGTTGGCGCATCAAAGCGCCGACTCCGGTGCCCAGGCCAGCGAGGCGCGTGCCACAGCACGGCAGGCCCAAGAGCTGGCCATGGAGACGGCAGCCAAGCTGGCGGTCACTGAGGCTCGCTTGAGTGAAGTGTCTTTACAGCGCACCCAGCTGGAAGAGCTGATGCAAAGTCTTTCACGTTCGCGCGATGAAAACATGGTGGTTGATATCGAGTCGGCCATCCGCTTGGCGCAGCAGCAGGCCCAGCTCACGGGCAGTGTCGAGCCCTTGTTGGCGGCGCTCAAAAGTGCAGACCAGCGGATCGCACGGGCGGCCCAGCCGCGCCTGACTCCCTTGCAACGCGCTATCGCCAAAGATGTGGCGCGCATCAAGGGCACGGCGCTTGCCGACACGCCGGCCTTGCTGGTCAAACTCGATGAATTGGTGTTGCTGGCGGAAGAGATTCCGGTGGCCAATGCCGTCGGCGCGGCGCGCCCGGCAGCACAACTGCAGCGCAAGCCCGACGAAACAGTCACATCCTGGTGGATGCGCCTGGGCCTGGTGGCACGCGACGAGTTGCGTGGCCTGGTGCGGGTGAGCCGCATTGAAGAGCCCGATGCCGCCTTGCTGTCACCCGAGCAAACCTTCTTCTTGCGCGAGAACCTCAAGCTCAAGCTGCTCAATGCCAAGCTGGGGCTGCTGTCGCGTCAAATTGACTCCGCACGCTCGGACCTGGCCAGTGCCGCTGCATCCATGGGCCGTTTCTTTGATGCGTCGTCACGCAAAACCCAGACGGCCCAGGCGTTGTTGCAGCAAATGCAGACCCAGATGAAAGCGCTCGAGGTGCCGCGTGTTGACGAGACGCTGGCGGCCCTGACTACTGCGGCGGCGGGGCGCTAGCCATGCGTTTTGCCCTGTGGCTGATGGCGTTGTTTGCGGTGGCAACCGCGGGTGCCCTGTTTGCCGGTAACAACCATGGCACGGTGACCCTTTTTTGGGCACCGTACCGGGTCGATCTGTCTTTGAATCTGGTGTTGCTGGGCTTGCTGGTGGTGTTCGTGGTGCTGCACCTGGCCTTGCGCGCCATCAGTGCCACGCTACGCTTGCCGCAGCAGGCGCGCCGTTGGCGTTTGCAACAGCGTGAGCGGGCGATTTATGCGGCGCTGCTGGATGCGTTGTCGCACCTGGTGTCGGGCCGTTTTATTCGTGCACGCAAGGCTGCCGAATGGGTCGCATCATTGGAAACCGCCGTGGCGGAGCAGGGTGAAGTGTTGGCCCATGCGGGGCGTCTGCGCTCTATTACGCACTTGCTGGCGGCCGAAAGCGCCCATGCCTTGCAAGACAAAACCGTGCGCGAACAGCATTTTCAGCAGGCCTTGCAGCATGCGTCCCACCGCGATGCCCAAGATGTGCGCGATGGCGTGCAACTGCGCGCCGCACGCTGGTCGCTGGACGACCGCGATGCGTCGGCTGCGCTGGAGTGGCTCAACCAGTTGCCGCAAGGGGCTGGGCGTCGCACCGTGGCGCTGCGCATGCGCTTTAAGGCCGCGCGTCTGGCAGGCCAAAGCCGAGAGGCGCTGGACGTGGTGCGGCTGCTGACCAAACACCGTGCATTTTCTGAGCGCGCAGGCAAAAGCATCGCGCGCGGTCTGGCGCTGGAACTGGTACGCGCCGCGCATGACCCGGTGCAGTTGCAGCGCGCCTGGGAGGCACTGGACATTGCAGAGCGTCAGATACCTGATGTGGCTATGGAAGCATCGCAGCGACTGATTGCCCTCGGTGGAGATAGCGCGGCGGTGCGGCAATGGTTGCTGCCGGTGTGGAACGCCCTGACCGCCAGCGGGGAAGAGACTCTGACATTGACCCAGCGCGTGCGGCTGGTACGGGTGCTGGAGCAGAGTTTTGGTGAGGGCGACGCAGCACCCGACAATCTCTGGCTGGGGCGCATTGAGTCGGCGCAAATGGCCAATCCGCGCGACGCCGTGTTGCAATATTTGGCCGGTGTCACCTGCATGCGCCTGCGTTTGTGGGGCAAGGCCCAGCAGTTGCTCAAGCAGTCGTTGTCGATGTTGCAAGACACCGGGCTCAAGCGGGATGCCTGGCGGGCGCTGGCCGAAATGGCCGAGCAGCGGCAAGACACACAGGCGGCCACTGAGGCCTACCGCGAAGCGCTCAAGCTGCCGGTCTGACGCAGGCAAAACCCGGGTGACGGGCGCGCTGTTCAGGGCTATTATGTGCCCATGCCTACGCTTATAGAACACCTGATCAAGCTCACCGACCACCGGGACCGGAACCTGCTGGAACTGACCCTGGCCAAGGCCCTTATCAACTTGCTGTCAATTGAACGCGTGGTGCTGGCCCGTGCGGTCAGTGGCGAAGGCGGCAAGCGATGGCTTGACATTGCTTCGCTCGATGCGCGTGGCGGTGGCAAGGTGATCGACCCGCTGCGCGTGGATTTTCATACCCTGCGCCCCCTGGAAGATGACAAAGACCGTTTGAACTGCGTGCAGTCCCGCAGCACGGTCGAAGTGGCCTGGGCAGGTGAAGACGGTCCGCGCATTACCTACCTGCCGCTGTTCAACGATGGTCGCAATGAAGACGAGGGCGTGGTCGAGGTGCACTCGGGCGGACCACTGACCCACGAGCAGGTGCTCACCATCGGTGCGGTGCTGCATGTGTTTCGCAATATGTACAACCTGCTGGCCTATAGCGACCGCGATGCGCTAACAGGGCTGCTGAACCGCAAGTCGCTCGACGACACGTTTTACAGCGCGGTACTGGAAGAGTTGGAAAAGGGCACAGAGGCCCGCTTGCAGTCGCGCTCTGCCCCGGTGGAACCCGGTCAGGAGCGACGCCACCGCGTGCCGCCCAATTACTGGCTGGGAACCGTTAGCGTCGACCATTTTGATGACCTCAGCGATAAAAACGGCCATGTTATTGCCGAAGAAGTGTTGCTGTTGGTGGCGCGCATCATGAACAACACCTTTCGTACCTACGACCGCATTTACCGCTTTGGAGGCGAACAGTTTGCGGTGCTCATGCATTGCCCCGAAGAAGCGCTGGTGCTGGCAGCGTTTGAGCGTTTCAGGGCCAATATGGAGAAGTTCAACTTCCCCCAAGTGGGGCGAGTCACAGCCTGCGCCGGTTTCACCCGCGTCACAGCGGAAGACTCACCCATGACTGCGCTGGAGCGTGCCGATCGCGCGGTGGAGCATGCGCAGCAGCAGGGCCACAACAAGGTGTTCAGCCACGGCGAATTGCTGCGCAGGGGGCTGATGGCATAAAAAAAGGGCACCGTGTGGTGCCCTTTTTTTGCTTAGACCGCGGGGGTCTGTTCAAACGGTAACGTCATATTGCGCAAGTCGCGTTTGGTTTCGACCAGCACCAAGGGCTGGTCGTCCAACACCACGGGCGCAGAACGCTCGCGGGGCACATGGACGGCCTTGGGCTCAGCGGCAATGGCGTCTTGCACGGCGGCAATACGCGTCGGGTCGCTGTTGACCCATTGCAGACCAGAACCTTGGGCAACGTCCTGCAGAGATTGCAGAGGCAGCGCATAGCTGGTCACCTTGGGCATACCGGCCACGGCTGCAGTAGCAACAGTAGGCGCTGTGGCAACGGGAGCAGCCTGGCGGGCGACGGGTGCAGCAGCCTGAACGACTGGTGCTACTTCAGGTGCATCAGCGGCAACGAATGCCGGCTGCTCGACGGGTGCATCGCTGCGCTCGCCACGGTCCTGGCGCGGGCCACGCTCACGGCCATAACGGTCACGTGAACGCTTTTCGCGCGGTTCGCCATTTTCTTGGAAACCTTGCGCGCCTTGGTTGTTGCCTTCGGATGCGCCGGGTTGGCCTTCGTTGTCGACAAAGCCCAATTGGGATTGCTGACCGTCTGTTGTGCCATTGCCTTGGGCGTCATCCTGGCGGGGACCACGGTCATTGCGACGACCACGTCCACCACGGCTGCGTCCTTCGCGGCCCTCACGGTTTTCTTGGGGCTGGTTGTTGGCATCTACGGGTGCATCACCCTGAGCGTCTGCACGGGGCTCGCTGCTGCGTTCCACGTTCTCGGAGCGCTCGCCACCACGACCCTGGCGCGGGCCACGGTCACCGCGTTCGTTGCGATCACCACGGGGTGCGCGCTCGGGACGCTGTTCGTTGTTGGCATCGACTTGCACCGATTCCTGGCCTTCGACGTTTTGGGGCTTGTTGTCGCCGTCAAAACGTTCGCGCTGGGCACCGCCTTGGCGATCACCCCCTTGATTACGATCGCCACGCCCGCTGCCGCGACCACCGCGTGCGCCACGACCGCCTTCAGCGCGGCCGCCCTCAGGGCGACTTTCTCCGCGACCGTCGGGGCGGTTGCCTTCACGACCTTCACCACGGCTTTCGGGAGAACGTGCCTCGCCGCGGCCTTCACCACCACGGGGGCCACGGCCATCGCCACGTCCACCACGGTTGCCGTCACGACCACCGCGACCGCCATCACGGCCTTCGCGTTTGTCTTCCGGCTTGGCGGCTGGAGCGGCTGCAGGTTTGGCCACAACAGGTGCTTCATCGGCAAACAGGTTTTTGATCCAGCCGAAGAAGCCTTTGCTCTCGGGCGCTTTGGTCACGGGTGCGGCGGCTACTGGTGCAGCAGCAACAGGCTTCACGGCGACAGGCCGCGGTGCGGCCACAGGGGCTGGTGCGTCTGGCAGTACGCCCTTGATCACCGGGGTTTGCTTGTTGGTGGGCTCTTGCGAACGGCGGGTCACGCCAGTGGCCTCTTCCATGTCGTCGGCCATCTTGTAGCTGGCTTCGATGTGGTCCAAACGTGGGTCGTCATGCTTCAGGCGTTCGAGCTTGTAGTTAGGCGTTTCCAACGTCTTGTTGGGCACCATCAGCACGTTGATGCGCTGTTTGAGCTCAATCTTGGCGATCTCGGAGCGCTTTTCGTTCAGCAGGAACGACGCCACGTCCACCGGCACCTGGCACAGCACGGAGGCCGTGCTGTCTTTGAGGGACTCTTCCTGGATGATTCGCAGAATCTGCAATGCGCTGGATTCAGTGTCACGGATGTGGCCAGAGCCGCCGCAACGGGGGCAAGGAATGGATGCACCTTCGCTCAGCGCAGGGCGCAGGCGCTGGCGGCTCATTTCCATCAGGCCGAATTTGGAGATGGTGCCGAACTGCACGCGGGCGCGGTCTTGGCGCAGTGCGTCGCGCAAGCGGTTTTCCACTTCACGGCGGTTGCGGCTTTCTTCCATGTCAATGAAGTCGATGACGATCAGGCCGCCCAGGTCGCGCAGGCGCATCTGGCGTGCCACTTCTTCGGCGGCTTCCAGGTTGGTGCGGGTGGCGGTTTCCTCGATGTCGCCGCCCTTGATGGCACGCGCCGAGTTCACGTCCACCGAGACCAGGGCTTCGGTGTGGTCGATCACAATCGCGCCGCCGCTGGGCAACTGCACGGTACGGGCGTAGGCCGATTCGATTTGGTGTTCAATCTGGAAGCGGCTGAACAGCGGGGCGTCGTCACGGTAACGCTTCACGCGGGC
>JBEEJM010000280.1:0-3103 GCA_041169205.1 Pseudomonadota bacterium
CCATGGGCCGTACCTTCCAGGAGTCGTTCCAGAAAGCCCTGCGCGGCCTGGAAGTCGGCGTGGACGGCATGAACGAGAAAACCCAAGACCGTGAAGTGCTGGAAAAAGAGCTGGGTGAGCCCGGCCCCGAGCGCATCTGGTACGTGGGTGATGCCTTTGCGCAGGGTATGAGCGTGGACGAAGTGTTTGCGCTGACCAAGATCGACCCTTGGTTTCTGGTGCAGATCGAGCAGATCGTCAAAATCGAGCTCGAAATTGAACGCCTGCCCCAGCCTGCCGTTGGCAGCGCCCTCGACAACATCGACGCGGGCACTTTGCGCAGCTTGAAGCAAAAAGGCTTCTCCGACCGTCGCCTGGCACGCCAGTTCAAGACCACTGACAAGGCAGTGCGCGAGAAGCGCCACGCCTTGGGTGTGCGCCCCGTGTACAAGCGTGTGGACACCTGCGCGGCAGAGTTCGCCACCAACACAGCCTACCTGTATTCCACCTACGAGGCCGAAGGCTCCGAGTGCGAAGCAGCGCCCACCAACAACAAAAAAATCATGGTGCTCGGTGGCGGCCCCAACCGCATCGGCCAGGGTATCGAGTTTGACTACTGCTGCGTGCACGCCGCACTCGCTATGCGCGAAGACGGGTACGAGACCATCATGGTCAACTGCAACCCCGAAACCGTGTCCACCGACTACGACACTTCCGACCGCTTGTACTTCGAGCCACTGACACTCGAAGACGTGCTGGAAATCGTGGACAAAGAAAAGCCAGTGGGCGTGATCGTTCAGTACGGTGGCCAAACGCCTTTGAAATTGGCGCTCGATTTGGAGGCCAACGGCGTGCCCATCATCGGCACCACGCCCGACATGATTGACGCGGCCGAAGACCGTGAGCGCTTCCAGAAACTGCTGCACGAACTCAAGCTGCGCCAGCCACCCAATGCCACCGCACGCACTGAACCCGAGGCGCTCGAAAAAGCCGCCGCCCTGGGCTACCCCCTGGTGGTGCGCCCCAGCTATGTGCTGGGCGGCCGCGCGATGGAAATCGTGCACGAGCAGCGCGACCTAGAGCGCTACATGCGCGAAGCCGTCAAGGTGAGCCACGACTCCCCCGTGCTGTTGGACCGCTTTTTGAACGATGCGATCGAGTGCGATGTGGATTGCATCCGTGACTCCACCGGTGCCACTTTCATCGGCGGTGTGATGGAGCACATCGAGCAAGCGGGTGTGCACAGCGGTGACTCGGCCTGCTCGTTGCCGCCTTACTCGCTGTCCAAGGACACGGTGGACGAAATCAAGCGCCAGACCGCTGCGATGGCCGAATCTTTGAGCGTGGTCGGCCTGATGAACGTGCAGTTTGCGATTCAAAATGTGGATGGCAAAGATGTGATCTACGTGCTGGAAGTGAACCCCCGTGCCAGCCGCACCGTGCCCTTCGTGTCCAAGGCCACCGGCATTCAACTGGCCAAAGTGGCCGCGCGCTGCATGGCTGGGCAAACGCTGGCTTCTCAAGGCATTACCAAAGAAGTGACGCCACCTTATTTCAGCGTGAAAGAGGCTGTGTTCCCGTTTGTGAAGTTTCCCGGTGTGGACACCATCCTCGGCCCCGAGATGAAATCTACCGGCGAAGTCATGGGCGTGGGCAAGACTTTTGGCGAAGCGTTTGTGAAGTCACAAATCGGTGCCGGTGCCAAGCTGCCACGTGGCGGCAAAGCGTTTATCTCGGTCAAGCAGAGCGACAAGGTGCGCGCCGTGGGCGTGGCGCGTGGTTTGGCCGCGCAAGGCTTTGAGATTGTGGCGACCAAAGGCACTGCTGCCAGCATCAACGCGGCTGGTGTGGCCTGTGGTGTGGTGAACAAAGTGGCCGAAGGCCGCCCGCACATCGTCGACTTGATCAAAAACGGCGACATCGCCATGGTGGTCAACACCGTGGAAGAGCGCCGCAATGCGATTGCCGATTCGCGCCACATTCGCACCTCGGCTTTGTTGGCCCGGGTCACCACCTACACCACCATTGCGGGTGCAGAAGCCGCAGTGGAAGGCATGAAATACCTCGATCATCTGGATGTGATCTCTGTGCAAGAAATGCACGCCCAGTTAGACGCATAAAAAGACGCATAAGAAAGCATAAAGACATGGCCACCATTCCCGTTACCAAGCGCGGCGCTGAATCTCTCAAAGCCGAGTTGCACAGACTCAAGACGGTGGATCGCCCTTGGGTGATCAACGCTATTGCGGAGGCGCGTGCGCAGGGCGACCTGAGCGAGAACGCCGAATACGAATCCGCCAAAGACCGCCAGGGCTTCATCGAAGGCCGTATTCAGGAAGTAGAAGGCAAGCTCTCTGCCGCGCAAGTCATCGACCCCAGCGAACTCAACGCTGACGGCCGCGTGGTGTTTGGTGCGACGGTGGAGCTGCAAGACGAAGACAGCGGTGAACGCGTCACCTACCAGATCGTCGGTGAAGACGAGGCGGACTTGAAGGTCGGCCGCGTCAACATCAGCTCGCCCATTGCCCGCGCCCTGATCGGCAAAGAAGAAGGCGACACCGCCGTGGTGCAGGCACCCGGTGGTGAAAAAGCCTATGAGATCGTCACGGTCTCTTACATCTAAGCCCGTCAAACTTAGCCCATGTCCATGCGCACCTTGCCTCTGTGGCTGGCCGCCGTGTGGGCCATCAGCCTGACCACGCTGGGCTTCTTTGTAGTGCCCATGCTGTTCGTGCATCTGCCCACGCCCGCCATGGCCGGTGCCATGGCCGCCAAACTGTTTACTGTCCAGACCTGGATCAGCGTTGCCAGCGGTATGCTGCTGCTCGCAGTTTTTAGATCAAACAAGCCGCTAGCCCCCGTGGATACTGCGCAGGCAGCTACACTTTTTGTAGTAACCGGGGTGCTGCTGGCGTTGCTTGTGGAGTTCGCGGTAGCGCCCCACATCGTTGCCCGCGACAACCTGGCGCTGTGGCACCGTGTCGGCAGCGCCATGTACTTTGCGCAGTGGGTGTGTGCGCTGGTGGTGTTTGGCAAGCTGGCTTGCGATTCGTGAACAAGTGATTACAATCCATCCATGTATATCGTCAAACGAATGTCGGAATTTGATGTGTGGTTTGACAGC
>JBEEJM010000281.1:0-3200 GCA_041169205.1 Pseudomonadota bacterium
CGCGTGGCTTTAGCTTTCGGGCCGATGGCCCGTTAGATCTGCGCTTGGACCCCACCAGCGGCCAATCGGCCAGCGAACTGCTGCTGTCGGTGACCCGCCCCCAGTTGCGTGATTTGCTGACCGACAACTCCGACGAGCCCTACGCCGTGGAATTGGCGGCGGCCCTGCAAGGCCAGTACCTGGAGACCACGGTGCAATTGGCTGACCTGGTGCGCGCCACGATGGAAGCCGTGTACCCGCGCAAATTGCCTGCCGACGAGCGCCTGGCTGAAACCAAAAAAGTTTTGCAACGTACCTTTCAGGCCCTGCGCATTGAAGTGAATAACGAGTTTGGCGTGCTGGACAAGTTGCTGGAAGATTTGCCGGCCTGCCTCAAACCCGGTGGCCGTGTCGCCATCTTGAGCTTTCACTCTGGTGAAGACCGGCGCGTGAAAAAGTGCTTTCAAACCGGTGAGCGCAACGGCACCTTCAGCAGCGTTGCGCCGGACCCTATTCGCGCGTCGTTTGAAGAGCAGCGCGCCAACTCCCGCTCAAGCTCCGCCAAGCTGCGCTGGGCGGTGCGGGCTTGACGCCAACCGCACCGACAATTCATCGACTGCCGCTGACCAGTCCGAGTCTTCGGCGAGGGCGCTGGTAAGAAAGGTGGCCTGGGCTGGACCCCAGAACGGTGCCTGCGCCAAGCCCATTCCCTCTTGTAGACGGTGCGATGCGACAAAGGTATCAATGTCCCCCGCCTCGCCGGAGTACCCCATTTGTTGGAAAAGTTGGCTCAGGTCGTGTTTGTTCAGTTCCATGGTGTGACTCCTGCTTCAATATTCCAAGTTAGCTGCGCATCGCACGCGGGTCAACCCATGCATCGAATTGTGTCGCTGTGACATACCCCAGGGCGAGGGCGGCTTCGCGCAGAGAAGTTCCCTCGGTTTGCGCGCGCTTGGCAATAGCGGCGGAGCGGTCATAGCCAATGTGCGGGGTGAGCGCCGTAACCAACATCAGCGAGCTGTGCAGATAGTCCTGCATGCGCTGCGCGTTCACTTCCAGTCCCGCAATGCAATGTTGCTGAAAACTCAGCATGGCATCGGCAAGCAGGCGAATACTGTCGAGCACGTTTAGGGCGATCAGAGGCTTGTAAACATTGAGCTCAAAGTGCCCCTGGCTGGCGGCAAAACCAATCGCCACATCGTGCCCCATGACCTGTGCGCACACCATGGTCAGCGCCTCCACCTGGGTAGGGTTGACTTTGCCCGGCATGATGGAACTTCCGGGTTCGTTCTGGGGGAGGCGCAACTCGGCCAGACCCGCGCGGGGGCCGCTTCCCATCAGCCGGATGTCGTTGGCAATCTTGGTCAGCGCCATCGCCAGCATTTTCAGACTCCCATGCAGCGCCACCAGGGCTTCATGTCCTGCCATGGCGGCAAACAAATTGTCAGCCTGCGAAAACTGGATGCCCAGTTGGGTGGAGAGCTTTGCGGCCACCCGTGGGCCGAACTCGGGGTGGGTGTTGAACCCGGTGCCCACAGCCGTTCCGCCGATGGCCAGACTGCAGGCGGCCCGGAGCGCGTGTGCGATGCTGTCTTTGCACAGCGCCAACTGCGCGGCATAGCCACCAAACTCTTGGCCTAACGCAATGGGAATGGCATCTTGCCAATGGGTGCGGCCGATTTTCATAACATCGCTGAAGGCTGCCGCATGGACCATCAAAGCGGCATGCAATTGATCCAGTGCTGGCAGTAGCCGGGCATTCATCTCCTGAACTGTTGCGATGTGCATGGCAGTGGGAAACACATCGTTGGAGGATTGCCCCAAATTCACATCATCGTTGGGGTGTACGTTGTGCGCGCCTGATGCATCGCCCAGAGCGAGAGACGCCAAGTTGGCAATCACCTCGTTCACATTCATATTGCTTTGGGTTCCCGAGCCGGTTTGCCATACCGAGAGGGGAAATTGCACGTCGAATTCGCCGTTTGCAACGCGCTGCGCTGCTTGCGCGATGGCCGCCGCCTTTGCGGCATCCAGCAAGGCGAGGTCGGCATGGACCAGGGCCGCACTCCATTTGATCCAGGCCATCGCATGGACCACTTCCAATGGCATGCGCTGCGTACCGATGGCAAAAAAATGCAGGCTCAGTGCTGTTTGTGCTCCCCACAGTGCATCCGGGGGGAATTCGATGGGAACAAGGGTGTCAAATGGCAACCCGGTGGCAAGGGGTTTCATCCGTGTATTTAACGCTTTTTTGGGAATGCGCGTTAAAAGCTAATGTTTTGTAGCGTTTATATTGCGATAACTTCTTCCGCCCACACTTCAAACCGCTGCAAGGTGTTGGGTCCAAACGTGCTGATCAGCGCCACATCGCAGGCATCACGTCCCCGGGCCATCAGTACGCGGCCTATGCGTGGTGTGTTGTTCCGCGCGTCGAACGTATACCAGCGATCGCCCAGATAGGCTTCAAACCAGCCGGCAAAGTCCATGGGTGCGGGCACCTGCGGGATGCGAATGTCGCCCAGGTAACCGGTGCAGTAGCGCGCTGGTATGTTCATGCAGCGGCAAAAGGCAATTGCCAGGTGGGCGTAGTCGCGGCACACGCCCTGGCCTTCGCGGTAGGCCTCCCATGCGGTGCGCGTGCGCCGGGCATGTTGGTAGCCAAAGGTAATGTGGTTGTGCACAAAATCGCAAATCGTCTGTACCCGTGCCCAGCCGGTAGGGCCACCGCCAAAGTGGGACCAGGCGATATTGGCCAGTTGGTCGGTCTCCACGTAGCGGCTGCCCAGCAGGTAGACCAGGGTGGACTCCGGCAGGTACTCGACCGGCACCTGCATGGCGTCATAGGCCACCACATCGGGCAAGCCGCTGTCGTTGACCAGCGCATCGGTGCGCATCACGAACTTGCCTTGGGGTGCCACGAGTCTGCTGCACCAGTTACCAAACAAATCGCGGTAGGCCGTCACTGGCACTGAGGGGTGCGTAATGAGATGGTCCGGGTAGACCAGATCGCCCGAGCGCGAGTAGTGGATGTTCAAGGCCAGAATCATGGGTGTCGGGGCAGGGCACTCGTATTCCATCTCGAAACCGACACGAATCTGCAAACCGGTGGACGGGCGCTGGAACGGGGCCTGAGTGTGCATGGTGCATGGAGAGTTTGCCTGCGCCGGCAAGAAATCCGGCCAGCCAGCAGGACAAGCCCTAGGGTTAACCCCAGTGTAGGG
>JBEEJM010000282.1:0-5869 GCA_041169205.1 Pseudomonadota bacterium
CATTCGCCTGTGCGGTCAACACCTGCGCGCGGGTGGAATCTAAATCCGCCTGGGCGGAGCGCACGCGGTATTCAAAGGTTTCTGGGTCAATCAGCGCGATCAACTGACCGGCTTTGACCTCAGAATTGAAGTCGACATACAGCTCTTTGATCTGACCCGACACCTGCGTACCCACGGACACCTGCGTCACCGGGTTAACCGCACCGCTGGCAGACACACTGGCCTGCAAACTGCCACGTTCGATCTTGCTGGTGCGGTATTGCACATCGCTAGAGGCCTGCTTTTGGCTGTACCACCAATAGCCGCCTCCCGACAAAGCTAATACGCCGACAGAGATGACGGCTAGTTTCCAGTTAAAGACTTGATTCAGTTTTTTCATAGCTACATTCTACGAATTAACCACTTACCCCCTGCATACGCTGTGTATCGGGTTTGTAAAGATTTTTATGCACTGAAGCAACACGCCAGCTCTACAACCACTTGACTTCAGCGGCAAGCAGATAGCCCGCACCATAGACTGTACGAATGGTTTTGGGTTGTTGCGGGTCTGATTCAAGCTTGCGCCGCAGCCTCGAAACGCGGACATCGACACCGCGGTCAAGGGGTGACAGATCGCGGTCGCCGCACAACTGCTCCCGATCAAGTATGCGGTTAGGGTGCTGTAGGAACTGCAGCAGCATGCGGGATTCACCGGCGCTAAGTGTCCATTCTTGACCACTCGGGGAAAACAAAGCATTGGAGTCGACTCGAAACCGCCAGCCACCGAATTCTGCCACCTGTGACCGCAGGGGCGTCTGCGTGCCCTGGGTCTTGACCTGCCGGCGTAGAATGCTGCGCACTCGAGCCACCATTTCACGCGGTTCAAACGGTTTGACCACGTAGTCATCGGCTCCCAACTCCAGCCCCATGACCCGATCACTCAGATAGCCCCGTCCGGTCAAGACGATCACACCACAAGCGTAGCGCGCCTGCAAGTCACGTACCACATCCATGCCATCCGCATCAGGCAAACCCAGATCTACTATGCACAAGTCAGGCACACGCACCAGTAAAAGGCGGCGCAGAGCCGCGGCACTGTGGCATTCAAAAGTCTCAAAACCAAACTCCCGCAGTGTGCCGCTCACAAGACGGCAAATATCGGAGTCATCGTCCAACACATAGATGCAGCGTGTCACCTCGGGTATGCGGAACATATCCGTACTCATAGCAGCAACGCATCAAGAGCCTGTTGCAGCTCGTTGGAAGTAAATGGTTTTTTAAGCAAGGGTGGAATCATGGAAGACTCTGAGGACGCGACATCACCATCAGAGAAGCCGCTGATCAACAAAGTCTTCACGGAGGGCGCGCTCAAGCCCGCTTGTCGGCACAGAGTACGTCCGTCCATGCCACCAGGCATGACAATATCAGTGATAAGTATCCCCACGGCGGGCACGCTGGCCAGCAACAAAAGGGCATCAGCAGCATGGTCCGCTTCAATCACCGGGTAGCCCAGTCCAACCAGTTGCAGCCTGATCACTCGTCGTACGTCAGGGTCGTCTTCGACCAACAGTACGAGGGGGCGCTCTTCGCCTTGCAGTCCCGATCGTGGCAGCACGTCCATCAACGGCTCAGCATCCAGTGCCGCACTCGTGCATGGCAACACCAGTGTGACCACGCTACCTTCGCCCAGTGCGCTCTGGATACGAAGGCCGCCACCCGACTGCTTGGCAAAGCCATAAACCATAGATAAACCTAGGCCACTGCCTGCGCCAAATCGTTTGGTGGTGAAGAAAGGCTCGGAAGCGCGTGCCTGCGTAGCGGCGTCCATCCCGGTACCGGTATCAGACACGCTCAAGGCCACATAGCATCCAGGAGCAACGTCGAAATCAGCCACTTGCGCCAGACTTAACTGTGTACGTGTCGCCTGAATAATCAACTGACCGCCATTCGGCATGGCGTCACGCGCGTTCAAGGCGAGGTTGAGCAAGGCGTTTTCCAGCTGTTGGGCATCGGTCATGGCGTACAAAGGCTCATCCATCGATGTGCTGGTCACAGTGATATAGGCTGGCAGTGTGCGCTTGAGTAGCAGCATGGTGTCAGCCAACAGATCCGCAATATTCACGGACTGCGGCATCAACGGCTGCTTACGAGAAAACGCCAGCAGCCGCTTGATCAGCGATGCACCGCGGCGCGAGGCTTTCAGGGCCGGCACCACAAATTCACCAATATCGGGGTCATCCGGGTAACGCTCATGCAGGGTCACCAGATTGCCGATCACAACCGTCAACAGGTTGTTGAAGTCGTGCGCTAGCCCACCGGTCAGTTGTCCCACAGCCTCCATTTTTTGCGCATGAACCAACGCGGCTTGGGCATTTTTAAGGTCGGTGATGTTGACTGAAAGTACAAAGCATCCCACCACATTGCCATCAGTATCGAGTTCAGGTACCAATTCGCTGCGTGCATAGACCACCCTTCCGCCAGGGCGACGCATGGCGTACTCGTAGCTGATTTTTTGCCCCTGCAGTGCCTGTCGCACATGGTGAGAAATATCGGTGTAAACCTCATCTCCCACCACATCGAGAATCGAACGACCGAGCACATCTTCCTTGGCATACCCAAACCAGTCGGCATATCCTTTGTTGACGTAGCGGTAGATTTCCTGGTGATCAAAGTAACTGATCAACGCGGGCACGGTATCGGTGATCAGGCGTAAATTTTCTTCGCTGCGTCGCAACGCCGTGGTGATTCGCTGATTGGCGTCGTCCGCCACGATGAGTCGTTGGTTGGTCGCCTGCAGTTCGGTGGTCCGCTCAGCGACGCGATTTTCCAGCTCGGCGTTCTGCTGTTGAATCTGTTGTTCATGACGGCGGCTTACAGTGATATCGGTGTACAGCGTCACGAAGCCGTTGTGCGGCAAGGGCTCACCATGCACCGCTAATATCTGACCGCCAGGTCGGTCGCGCTCAGTGTAGTGGGGCGTAAAGCTGCGGGCCAGACGCATGCGCTCAGCCACTAATTCTTCAACATCACCCGGCCCATATTCCCCGCGTTCAGCGTTGTATCGCATGAAGGATTCAAAGGTCGCTCCAACAAACGCCATCTCTTCTGGAAAATCTAGTAGTCTCAAAAAAGCTTTGTTCCAAGCTACAAAGTGAAGGTTGGCATCAATCACGGTCAACCCCTGATCGAGTCGATCCAGTCCAGCCTGAAGCATCTCGTGCCGGTGATGGCTTGGCTGTGGGTCGGGAGAGTAATGAGAAGACATGAAGGATGGACTCCGGCGTATCTCCCCATTTTATGCCGCTACACCTGTCACACAGGTCGACTGCAATCATTCGATACATTTGCCTCGAAATTTCGAAACAGTCGACTGCTAACATCAAAACAGAGAATATTGCAACACTAGTTTGAGCCTGTTAATGACTCACTATCGATTGATGAAAATCCAGAAATTTGTGCTGCGAGAGCAGATGCACTCGGCTTAGGCCATTGACTGAACGGAGCTTTCCAATGTCAGAAGACATCATCCTGCAAACCAGCGGTTTGACAAAAGAGTTCAAAGGTTTTGCTGCTGTGCAAAACGTCGACCTGAAGGTCAAGCGTGGTCATATCCACGCCCTCATTGGACCAAATGGCGCTGGCAAAACAACGGTATTTAATCTGTTGACCAAATTTTTGCAACCCACGACTGGTGTGATCAAATTCAACGGAATTGATATCACGAAAGAAGAACCAGCACAAATCGCACGCCGCGGCGTGGTTCGCTCGTTCCAGATTTCAGCCACCTTTCCGCACCTGAGCGTGATGGAGAACGTGCGTGTCGCCCTGCAACGCAAAATGGGAACTTCGTTTCACTTCTGGAGCTCTCAAGTCAGCCTTAACGTCCTGAACGACCGCGCTGTGGAACTGCTAGAGTCGGTTGATCTAGGCGCGTTCATCGACGCCCAAGCGGTAGATTTATCCTACGGTCGAAAACGCGCTTTGGAAATTGCCACCACGCTCGCGCTTGAGCCGGAACTGATGCTGCTGGACGAGCCTACCCAGGGCATGGGTCACGAAGACGTGGGCTTGGTCGTGGAACTGATTCGCAAGGTCTCCAAAGGACGCACCATTTTGATGGTGGAGCACAACTTGTCGGTGGTTGAAACGCTCAGCAATGTCATCACGGTGTTGCAACGCGGCTCCATCTTGGCGGAAGGCACTTACGACGTGGTGTCTAAAGACCCGCGCGTCATGGAAGCATATTTGGGAGTGGAAGCATGAGTAGCGCCTTTGAACGTAGCGGAGAACTGCTGCGCGTGACCGACCTGCATTCGTTTTATGGCGAATCGCACATCCTGCACGGCATTGACCTGACCATCAACCACGGGGAACTGGTGACACTGTTGGGTCGCAATGGCAGCGGACGCTCCACCACACTGAAAGCCATTCTCGGCCTGGTGGGTAGGCGCACCGGCTCCATCATGTTGAACGGCAAAGACATCAAGGGCTTGTCACCGCACCGCATCGCCCGTCTTGGCGTGGGCTATTGCCCCGAGGAACGCGGCATTTTCTCAGGCCTCACCACCGAAGAAAACCTGATGCTGCCACCCACAGTGGCGTCCGGCGGAATGACGCTTGACGAAATTTATGAGATGTTTCCCAACCTGTATGAGCGCCGCCACAGCCCCGGCACGCGTCTGTCCGGTGGCGAACAACAGATGCTCGCCATGGCACGTATTCTGCGCACAGGCGCCAAACTGCTGCTGCTCGATGAAATCACTGAAGGTCTGGCTCCGGTCATCGTCAAGAAGCTGGGCGAAGTGATTCAGCTGCTGAAAACACGAGGCTACACCATCTTGCTGGTCGAGCAGAACTTCCGTTTCGCCGCCCCGCTGGCCGATCGTCACATCGTATTGGAGCATGGCCGCATCGTCGCCACGGTCACCAAAGCAGAATTACCGTCCAAGACAGACCTGCTGCATCAATTGCTGGGCGTCTAAGCCTGACAACAGTAAAACCGTTTTTTCTTTCCCTTTCCCACGCACTTTCCCACTTTCCATTACTTACTCTCATTTTTACTAGGAAATATCATGAAACTCAAATCATTCATTCAGGCACTCGGGCTGGCCCTCGCGACCATCGGTGCCGCACACGCCCAAGTTTCTGACGGCATCGTCAAGATCGGTGTACTCACCGATTTGTCAGGCGCGTACTCGGATATCGCCGGTAAAGGCGCCGTCGTGGCGACCGAAATGGCCATTGAAGACTTTACATCAAAGGAAAAGCCTAGTTTCAAGATCGAAATGGTGTCAGCCGACCACCAAAACAAGGGCGACATCGCCGCCAACAAGGCGCGCGAATGGTTTGAGCGCGACAAGGTCGATGTCGCAACCGAACTGGTGACCACATCAGTGGCACTGGCCGTGCAGAAGATCGCAAAAGAGAAAAATCGCATCGCCCTGATCTCAGGTGCAGCATCTACTGCGATCACCAACAAAGAGTGCAATGACGTTACAGTGCATTGGACCTATGACACCTACGCTGTCGCCAATGGCACAGCCAAGGCTGTGGTGAAACAAGGCGGCAAAAAGTGGTTCTTCCTGACTGCTGACTATGCATTTGGTCACTCCTTGGAAAAAGACGCCACAGAAGTTGTCAAGGCCAATGGCGGCGAAGTGGTGGGCGCCGTACGTCACCCCTTCCCAGGTTCGGACTTCTCATCGTATTTGCTGAAAGCCCAATCCTCAGGCGCGCAAATCATTGGTTTGGCCAATGCGGGTGGCGACACCATCAACTCCATCAAACAGGCTGCCGAATTCGGCATCACACCAAAACAGTCACTCGCTGGACTGCTGATGTTTGTCACTGACGTGCACTCACTGGGTCTCAAGGTCACTCAAAACATGTA
>JBEEJM010000283.1:0-3954 GCA_041169205.1 Pseudomonadota bacterium
CCGAAGAAATCCAGCAGGACATGATCCGCAATCTGCCCAATTCGGCGGGTTACTCGGACAGCAAAGGCATTTTTGCGGCGCGCAAGGCGGTGATGCACGAGACCCAAAAGCAGGGCATCAAGGGCGTCACGCTGGATGACATTTATCTGGGCAACGGTGCCAGCGAATTGATCGTCATGGCCACCAACGGCCTGCTTGACGCTGGCGACGAGCTGCTGTTACCAGCGCCCGACTACCCGTTGTGGACCGCCGCGGCCAGCCTCTCGGGCGGCACACCGGTGCATTACCTCTGCGACGAAGACAATGGCTGGATGCCCAACCTGGACGACATACGCGCCAAAATCACGTCACGTACCAAGGGCATTGTGGTGATCAACCCCAACAACCCGACCGGCGCGCTGTACTCCGACGAGCTGCTTCAGGGCATTGTCGACATTGCGCGCCAGCACGGACTGGTGATTTTTGCCGATGAGGTCTATGACAAGGTGCTCTACGACGGTGTTAAACACACCGCCATTGGGTCGCTCAGCGAAGACGTGTTGACGCTCACCTTTAACTCGCTGTCCAAGAGCTACCGCTCGTGTGGCTACCGTGCGGGTTGGATGGTGGTGTCGGGCGACAAAAAGCCCGCGCGGGACTACATCGAAGGGCTCAACATGCTCTCCAACATGCGCCTGTGCTCCAACGTGCCAGGCCAGTGGGCCATTCAGACGGCTCTGGGGGGTTACCAGAGCATTAACGACCTGGTGTGCGATGGTGGGCGCTTGCGCCGCCAGCGTGATCTGGCCTATGAGCTGATTACCGCCATTCCGGGGGTTACGTGTGTCAAACCGTCGGCTGCGTTGTACATGTTTCCGCGACTCGACCCAGCGATTTATCCGATCCAGGACGACCAGCAGTTCTTCATGGAACTGTTGCAAGAAACGCGTGTCATGCTGGTGCAGGGCACGGGCTTCAACTGGGCCCAGCCAGACCATTTCCGCATTGTGTTTTTGCCGCATGAAGACGATCTGCGCGAAGCCATTGGCCGCGTCGCCAAGTTTTTGGAAAACTACCGCAAGCGTCATAGCAACTAGAGTGCTACTTATTTGATAGCTGCCCGCGCATATTTCACGGGGGCTAAAAGCCGATTTAACTTAAAACTGCAAACTGTAGAGACTGTATGAAACCGATTCAAGTAGGCCTGTTGGGCATTGGCATAGTGGGCAGCGGCACTTTCAACGTGCTCAAGCGCAACCAGCAAGAAATTCAACGCCGCGCTGGTCGTGGTATTGAAATCACCATGGTGGCTGACCTCGACACCGCCCGTGCGCAGGCTGCGGTGGGCCCCGATGTGAAGGTGGTGAACGACGCCCGCGCCGTCATTGCCAACCCCGATATCGACATCGTCATCGAACTGATTGGTGGCTACGGCATTGCCAAAACGCTGGTGATGGAAGCCATTGCCGCGGGCAAGCATGTGGTCACTGCCAATAAGGCCTTGCTGGCCGTGCATGGCACCGAAATTTTTGCGGCCGCATCGGCCAAGGGCGTGATGGTGGCGTTTGAAGCGGCCGTGGCCGGTGGCATACCCATCATCAAGGCACTGCGCGAAGGCCTGACCGCCAACCGCATCGAATGGATTGCCGGCATCATCAACGGCACCACCAATTTCATCCTGTCCGAGATGCGCGACAAGGGCCTGGACTTTGCCGTCGCGCTCAAGGAAGCACAACGCCTGGGCTATGCCGAAGCCGACCCCACGTTTGACATCGAAGGCGTGGACGCTGCCCACAAGGCCACCATCATGTCGGCCATTGCATTCGGCATTCCGGTGCAGTTTGACAAGGCCTATGTGGAAGGCATCACCAAGCTGGGCGCTGCTGACATCAAGTACGCCGAGCAATTGGGCTACCGCATCAAGCTGCTGGGCATTACCAAGCGCACGCCCAACGGCATTGAGCTGCGGGTGCACCCCAGCCTGGTGCCGGCCAAGCGCCTGATTGCCAATGTCGAAGGTGCCATGAACGCCGTCATGGTGCAAGGCGATGCCGTGGGTACCACGCTGTACTACGGCAAGGGTGCGGGCTCCGAGCCCACCGCCAGCGCCGTGATTGCCGATTTGGTGGACATCACCCGCCTGCACACTGCGGATGCGGCGCAGCGCGTGCCGCACTTGGCATTCCAACCGAACGCGATGAGCGACCTCAAAATATTGCCGATGGACCAGGTGGTGACCAGCTACTACCTGCGCCTACGCGTGGCCGACCAGGCCGGTGTGCTGGCCAAGGTGACCGGCATTCTGGCCGACAACGGCATCAGTATCGATGCCGTGCTGCAGCGCGAAGCCGATGAAGTAGGCGGTGAAGGCTCCACCCAAACTGACGTCATCATCCTGACCCACGACTGCGTCGAGGCCAAGATGAATGCCGCTATCGCCCAGATGCAAGCGCTGCCTACCGTGTTGGCACCGATTACCCGTATCCGCAAGGAAGAGTTGGCCTGATGTTGTACGTCTCCACCCGCGGCGACCAAAGCCGCAAGCGCTTTTGCGAAATCTTGCTCGAAGGCCTGGCTCCGGACGGAGGCTTGTATCTGCCAGAAGCCTATCCGCAGGTGAGCGATGCCACTCTGACGCAATGGCGCACGGTGTACCACGAGCAGGGTTACGCGGCCTTGGCGTTCGAGATTTTGTCGCTTTATATTGACGACATTCCTGCGGCCGACCTGCGCGCGTTGTGCGCCAAGACCTACACCGCCGAGGTGTATGGCACGGGCGAAATCGTGCCGCTGCGCCACCTGGAAGACGGTGTGTGGATTGAGGCGCTGTCCAACGGCCCCACGCTGGCCTTCAAAGACATGGCCATGCAGTTGCTGGGCAATTTGTTTGAGTACGAGCTGGCGCGCCGTGGCGAAGAGCTCAACATTCTGGGTGCCACCAGCGGCGACACCGGCAGCGCGGCCGAATACGCCATGCGCGGCAAAAAAGGCGTGCGCGTCTTCATGACCAGCCCGTTCGGGCGCATGAGTCCGTTCCAGCAGGCGCAGATGTTCAGCCTGATGGACGACAACATCATCAACATCGCCGTCAAGGGTGTGTTTGACGATTGCCAGGACATGGTCAAGGCCGTGTCCAACGATTTGGATTTCAAGCGCAAGTACAAGATTGGCACCGTCAACTCCATTAACTGGGCGCGTTTGTTGGCTCAGGTGGTGTATTACTTTGCGGGCTATATCCAGGCGACTGAAAAGAATTCCCAGAAGGTCTCTTTCAGCGTACCCAGCGGCAACTTCGGCAACGTCTGCGCAGGCCATGTGGCACGCATGATGGGCCTGCCGATTGACAAACTGGTGGTCGCCACCAACGAAAACGACGTGCTCGACGAGTTCTTCCGCACTGGTGTGTACCGTGTGCGCAGCACCGCCGATACGCACGAGACCTCCAGCCCGTCCATGGATATTTCCAAGGCCAGCAATTTCGAGCGCTTTGTGTTCGACCTGCTGGGCCGCGATGGCGCACGCGTGAAGGCCTTGTTTGGCGACGCACTGAACAAAGAGGGCCGCTTCGATTTGAGCGCCGACCCCGCATTTGCGCAGGCTGCCGGTCGCTACGGGTTTGTGAGCGGCAAGAGCACCCATGCGGACCGTCTGGCTACTATCCGCACCACGTTTGAGCAGCACGGCATGGTGATCGACACCCACACCGCCGATGGCCTGAAAGTGGCGCTGGAAAATCGCTCTGCCAACGTGCCCATGATCGTGCTGGAAACTGCGCTGCCCATCAAGTTTGCAGCCACCATCGTCGAAGCCTTGGGCCGCGAGCCGGACCGGCCTGCCAAGTTTGAAGGCATTGAGGCCTTGCCCAAGCGCGTGCAGGTGATGGAGGCCGATGTGGCAGCCATCAAGGCGCTAATCGCCCAGGCCTGCGCTGCCTAGCGCAAACCATGACCAGCCCGCAACGTGCTCCCCTGATGT
>JBEEJM010000284.1:0-5636 GCA_041169205.1 Pseudomonadota bacterium
TGGCTGGCAAAACCGGCACCAGCAGTGACGCGTTCGATGGTTGGTTTGCCGGCTACAGCGGCGACATCACCGCCGTGGCGTGGATGGGCTATGACGATCCGCAGTCGCTCGGAGGCCGCGAGTTTGGTGCCACACTGGCCTTGCCCATTTGGATGGACTACATGGGGGTTGCGCTCAAAGGCAAGCCCCCCACCGCCATGACCCGCCCTGCCGGAGTGACCCAGGTGGACGGCGACTGGATGTATGACGAGTTTCAAGGCCTGGCCGCCATGCGCACCATTGATCTGGATTTGTTGGACCGTCTGCGCAGCCTGTTTGGCAAGCCATGATGCGAACTGACTTGATTTCCCGATCGGGAAATCTATATGACCACCAACGCAGTGACCCCCGCCAACTCACCCGAAGCGCTGGGCGCAGCCGTTTTGGCTTCGCGCCACAAGCTTTTTAACCCAACCCCAATTGGCGCTCGCGGCGGGCGTCGGTGTGCGTTTCATCGTGGAGTTGGAGGCAGGCAAGCCCACCGTGCGCTTGGAAAGCCTGCTGAAAGTGTTGCACGCATTGGGTGGCAGCTTGGCAGTGGAAGGCCTGACATGGCACGTCACCTCGAAGTTTGGTTGCGGGGCGCGCACGTTGGAACCCTGTCACAAGTGGATGGCCGGTTGAGCTTTGCCTACGCACCTGGCGTCACCATGCCGCTGTCCCAATCGCTTCCCATTCGACCAGAACCCTATGAAGACCGAGCAACCCGCCCGTTCTTCGCCGGGCTATTGCCCGAGGGCGGCAAACGCAAGCAGATCGCCAAAACCTTGCAAGTCTCTACCCAAAACGACTACGCCTTGCTAGACAGCCTGGGTGACGAATGCGCCGGTGCCGTCACCTTGCTGGAGTCGGGCCAGAAGCCCCAAGCGCTTCACGCCCCCCCACGAAGTGCGCTGGCTAGACCATGCGCACCGAAGCGAACAACTGCTTCCTCAGTCAATAGAGGGCGTGGTTTGCAATCCAATACCCGCTTTGCGACAAATGTTTCCAATGTCGGATAGGGGGACATTGCGGGTCTAGACAATCTGGATCTGGCAGCCACTTAGCTGACAGTCGGTGCAATATTCCCGGCCGATTGAATGACTCCAAATTGGCGATGTATTTGGGATTCGCTACTACCGCAGTTGACCAGAAACCATCTTTGGCCGCTGAGTCCCGATAGCCTAAATTGCCTATACAAATCTGGATCAACCGGCCGGAAGTTACATGTGAAGTGCACCCAGGAATTGCTTGAGTTCCGCTGTCGCGGGATTGGCAAACAATTCGGTGGGGGCGCCCATTTCATGCACCAGCCCTTGGTGCATGAAGATCACCCGGTCGGCCACCTTGCGGGCGAAATTCATCTCGTGGGTCACCATCAAGAGCGTCATGCCTTCATCGGCCAGAGTTTCGACTACCCGCAGCACTTCGCCCACCAGTTCAGGGTCCAGTGCGCTGGTAATCTCGTCACACAACAGCACGGCAGGCTCCATCGCCAGTGCGCGGGCAATTGCCACTCGCTGCTGCTGTCCGCCGGAGAGTTGTTCACCGTAGGCATCAAACTTCTCGGCAAGCCCCACACGCTGCAGCAGTTTGCGCGCCTGGGCTTCGTTGGCCGCGGCATCTTTGTGTTTGACCAGTCCCGGCGCCAGCATGATGTTCTTGCCAACCGTCAGGTGCGGAAACAAATTGAAGCTCTGAAACACCATACCCACATGCTGGCGCAGTTCGCGCATGGCCGTTGCGTTATGGTGCACAAGGGGCTTTCCATCCACGCTGAGGGTTCCACTCTGAAAGTCTTCCAGTCCATTGATACAGCGCAACAAGGTACTTTTACCGGAGCCGCTTTTGCCAATGATGGCAATCACCTCGCCTTTTTTGACCTGCAAATCAATTCCCTTTAGCACTTCGTTGGTACCGAAGGATTTGCGCAGGCCAGCAATTTCAACGATGGACATGAATCTTCCTCTCCAAATGCTTGGCATACAGGCTGACCGGGTAGCACAGCACAAAATACATTAGCGCCACACAGCTAAAAACAAGAAACGGACTGAAAGTTGCGTTTGCAATTGTCTTGCCCACCTTGGTCAGTTCCATGAAGCCGATAACCGACGCCAGCGCCGTGCCCTTGATGACTTGCACCAAGAAACCAACCGTTGGCGGTACGGCTATCTTCAGTGCCTGGGGCAAAACGACGTAACGCATCTGCTCAAAAAATGTCAGCGCAAGACTGGCCGATGCTTCCCACTGCCCCTTGGGGATAGAGGCAATACATCCACGCCATATCTCGCACAAAAAGGCGCTGGTGTAGAGCGTCAGGCCCATACCGGCTGCCACCCACGGCGATGTGTTGATGCCAAACAGGCCCAGGCCGTAATAGGCCAAAAACAGCTGCACCAGCAAGGGCACGCCCTGGAAAACTTGCACATAGGTGGCAACCAGCGTGTTCACCACTGCAGATTTACTTTGGCGCAGCAACACCAACAGCATTCCCACCAAGCCGCCGCCGATAAAGGCAATCAACGACAGTCCCACGGTCCAGCGCAGCGCTAACAGCAGGTTGCGCACAATATCCCAGAGTGAAAATTCGACCATGGTCTAGCTCCTGCCAAACAAGAATTTGGCCCCGGCCCAGTTGAGCGCATGGCGCATCAGAACCGAGAGCAAAAGGTAGATGCTGCCGACCACTATGAAGGCCTCAAAGGCGCGGAAGTTGCGGCTCTGAATCAGATCCGCCGCATAGCTCAACTCCTGCGTTGAAATCTGGCCGCACACAGATGAGCCCAGCATGACGATGACGATCTGGCTAACCAGGCTGGGCCACACCTTCTTCAACGCGGGCGGTAGCACTACCCAAACAAAGGTTTGTCTGCGTGACAAGGCCAGGCTTTGAGCCGCCTCGATCTGCCCTTTGGGCGTAGCCTCCAGTCCGGCGCGGATGATCTCGGTGGCATATGCACCCAAATTCACCACCATGGCAATGAAAGAGGCTGTTTCCGCCGAGAGCCTGAAGCCTGCGGCGGGCAGGCCAAAGAAGATGAAAAACAACTGCACGATGAACGGCGTGTTGCGGATTAGCTCCACATACGCCCCCACCAGACCCTTGAGCCAGACGGGAGCCAGGCTTGCGCCAAAGCCGCGCCCGCGCACCCAGGCGCAGGCAATACCTAAAAGCGTGCCCACCACCACCGAGGCGAAGGTGAGCGCCACGGTCCAGGCCACGCCGGTCAGCAGCAGCGGCCACTCTGATAGCACCGCTGCAAAATCGAGTTGGATGTTCATCGCAACGATGCCAGAGAATGATGATTACAAAGGAAGATTACCGGACGGACGCCCCAGCCATTTTTTGGACAGTGCATCCAGCTCACCAGACTTCGTGGCCTCGGCCAGAATTTCATTGACCTTGGCTTTGAGCTTGTCTTCCCCTTTGGCCACACCGATGAAGTTAGGGCTCTCCTTGATCAGCAGCTTGTATTCGGCAGCGAGTTGCGGGTTCTTGGTCATCATGTTGGCAGCCACCGACGCGCCAAGTGCTACAAACTGGATCTGGCCCGATGCAAACGCAGCAACCGTGGCGTTGTTGTCCTCAAAGCGCTTGATGTCCGTTCCAGACGGCGCCAGCTTGGAGAGCTCTTGGTCTTCCATCGCACCGCGGGTTGCACCCACGGTCTTGCCAGCCAGGTCAGCAAAGCTCTTGACGCTCACGCTCTTAGGGCCGAAAACGGCCTGGAAGAACGGAGAATAGGCTGCAGTGAAATCGATCACTTTCTCTCGATCTGGGTTCTTTCCCAGAGTGGCGATCACCAAGTCGGCCTTCTTGGTTTGCAATGCGGGAATGCGGCTGGCACTCACAACTGTTACCAGTTCCACCGCCACACCCATCTTCTTGCCAATCAAGTTGGCCATGTCGATGTCCAAGCCAATGGGCTTGAGGTCGGTGCCTACAAATCCATATGGCGCAGAGTCGGTTTGCACAGCGACCTTGAGCACCTTGGATTTCAGAATATCGTCCAGCGCAGTTTGGGCCTGAACGGCCGAGCCTGCAAACAGACTGGAGGCGACCATGGCCAAGACTAAGTGGCGCTTGCTGTGTTGAATCATTTTCATAAGAGTGCCCTTAAATAGGTTGAAGGTTCGGCGTCGGGTTTTAACGGTGATCTTGTATGCAAGGGTTGTGCCACGGATGCCGTAGGCGCTTTGGTCGCGTCTGCGGTCATAGGCCTCAGAGCGTGGCGCAGTTCGGATAAAGCATCACCGGCGGGAGACTGGAGTTTGAGCGCAGCTTGCACATTGCCAATATGGCGTTGCATGATCTGTTCGGCCACGGCCCATTCGCCTTGTTCCAGTGCCGTAACGATTTCTGCATGCTCTGCGCAGGAGTGCGCGGCGTCGTGCGATGACTGGTACAGCATCGCAATCAATGTGGTACGCGCCGTAAAGTCGCGCAGCGTATCCGCCAACAGCGTGTTACCCAGGCACTCGGCCAGACAGACATGAAAGTCGCCAAGCAAGTAGCTGCGCAACCCCACATCGCTGCCCTTGATGGCGGCGCGCTCTTTGGAGATGTGGTTCTTGAGCAATTTGATGGCGGGCTTGCTCACTTCCGTGGTGCATCGAATGAGCCCCATCTCGATGACTCGACGCGCCTCAAAGGCCTCCCGTGCTTCATCGAGTGATGGCTCTATCAGGTACCAACCGCGTCGACTGCTCACTGTCACGATTCCGCGTGCAGCCAAGCGAGTCAGCGCCTCCCGAACCACGGTGCGGCTGCAGTCAAAAAGCATGGCCAGTTGCTGCTCGCCCAACCGCGAACCCGGCGCAAGCTTTTGGGCCATCACAGCCTCGATGATGCGGTCACTGATCTCTGTGGCACTTGTCATGCGGTCGCTGAACGCAATTTCCATGCCACTGGTATACAAGTTTTGTGCACCAATCCTGAGCAGTCATTCCCCAAGTTGGTGATCGCGCTATGTACAACTAGGTGTCAGAGCCTCAAATTGAAGGTGCCCATCAATGACCGCAGTCTGGAAGACTAGTTTCAACGTCGGCTTTGTGAATAGTCAATCACGCCAAGTGACCGCAGCAGTTGACCAACAGCGGGTCTAGCGATTCCCAAATACATCGCCAGTTAGCAGTCATTCAAACTGCCAATAATGCAAATGCGAATGACGGCTATGTGGCTGCCTGACTCACGTTCGCTAGACCCGCAATGCGCCCACGCGGCCGTTGGAGTCCAGCATTTCATCGCGGTCAGTGGCCGATTCATTTTCTGCAATGCAGCCGTTCGCAATGGGAGCGAGATTGGGTCTCGTGCAATTTGACGCGGAGTAGTTGCTGATCGTGAACGGCGGGTTGCCGGCAATTCACCTAGATGCCAGTCAGCAGGCGGCCGTAAACTTCAAGTTTGCCGCTGACATACTGGCCCGTCGGCAAGCGTTGAAGTCCAAAGGCGTCAGCATCCGTCCCACCGACTTGGCATTCCTAAGTCCGCATGCCACCAGCAAGCTCAAGCAATTTGGTGACTACCCAACCAACCTGACACCTGAGGCGATGCCGACTTGTATGTAAGCAATGGGATGGAAGCTCCCACCTAAACGGCATCGTAATGTGCCAAAGTG
>JBEEJM010000285.1:0-3376 GCA_041169205.1 Pseudomonadota bacterium
TGGCCGCCAGCACCGAGGTGATGGCTGCGGTCAGCGTGGTCTTGCCGTGGTCAACGTGGCCAATCGTGCCCACGTTCACGTGGGGCTTGGTACGTGTGAATTTTTCTTTACCCATTTTTCAGACTCCGAAAAAGTAATGCGTTCAAACCATCAAAAATTTGGTGCCCTTTGCGGGAATCGGACCCGCGACCTCTCCCTTACCAAGGGAGTGCTCTACCACTGAGCCAAAAGGGCAAAATCTTTACAACAAACCGTGACAAATCAACTGTGGAGCGGGGTAGGAGAATCGAACTCCTCGCTTTAGCTTGGAAGGCTAAGGTATTACCACTATACGAACCCCGCAAAGGTTCGCCTTAACAGGCCACTAAACTCACATCCGTCGACTTATCACTGGTGGAGAGGGCTGGATTCGAACCAGCGTACTCGTAAGAGGGCAGATTTACAGTCTGCTGCCATTAACCACTCGGCCACCTCTCCTAAGGTGAACCCCGGATTATGCCATGAAGTTATGACTCCGGCAAAAAATCAAAGTTAAAAAATGCAGCGAGGAATGTTTTGTGGAGGAATTACCGGAGCAGCGCTTGGATTTGCGCTTGCAATTGCGCAAGCCAAGCCACCTGCAGGTCAAACCGCTGCGGCAAGGGGTGTCTGAAGAATCGACCGTCTGCGCTCAGCCCCAATTGGGGATGCCCCCGTGCGGCCGTGAGTGCCAAATCGGCCCATGGCCCAAAATTGGCATTCAACCCCCAACCCAACAACACTGGCGTGGTTTTGTCGGCAAACAAGGCTTCACATTCGGAACGGCGCGTGTCTGAAAACACACTGTGACTGGCGTCCGTGGCATACAGCGCCAGCTTTTGGATGAACAACTCGCTCTTGGGGGTGCGCAAATCGCTCAAATTCAATATACGCGCATGCGTCCAGGCCAAGCCCATGTCGTTTGCCGCGACCAGCAGTCGCATGATTTGGTACTGGGTTCTGTCCGGCACCGCGGGCACAAAGCCCTGCTCCGCACCATCGTCCCACAGCGCGTCCAGCGCACGTGAGGCCCCAGGGTTCATCATGACGACCAGCAAATCCGGCTCACGCGCAACAACCTCTCGCAAGGACATGTCGCGCGGGGCGATTTCCAGACGGTCGCGCAACAGCTCCGGCACGCCAGCGATGGTTTTTTCATAGAAGCGGCCATAGACCGCGAAGCGTTCCAGCAATTTTTCGGCGGAAACCATGGCCACAGTGTCGGATACGCGCGTTTCAGTTTCAGGCCGCGCCAAACAAGGCTGCCAGCGCGGTGCCCGGGTCTGGCGCGCGCATGAACGCCTCGCCCACCAAGAAGGCATTGACGCCCGCCGCGCCCATGCGCAACACGTCGTCACGGGTATGGATACCGCTCTCGGTGATCAGCAGCCGGTCTGCCGGCACCCTGCTTTTAAGCGCCAACGTGGTGTCCAACGACACCTCAAACGTCTTCAGGTTGCGGTTGTTGATGCCCAACAACGGCGTCTTGAGCTTCAATGCGCGCTCCAGCTCCGCGGCATCGTGCACTTCGACCAGCACGGCCATGTCCAGACCCCGCGCAATGGCTTCGAAATCTTTCATTTGCGCGTCGTCCAGGCAGGCCGCGATCAGCAAAATACAGTCGGCTCCCATGGAGCGTGACTCGTAAATTTGGTACGCGTCCACCATAAAGTCTTTGCGCAATACGGGCAGCTGGCACGAGGCACGGGCCTGCTTCAGGAAATCCACCTCGCCCTGAAAAAACTGCACATCGGTAAGCACGGACAAGCATGCCGCACCGTTTTCGGCATAGCTTTGGGCAATGTCGGCCGGGATGAAGTCTTCGCGGATCACGCCTTTGGATGGGCTGGCTTTTTTTATCTCCGCAATCACCGCCGGTTTGCCCGCGGCGATCTTGGCGCGCAAAGCGCCCACGAAGTCACGCGTCAGCACCCGTGACTCGGCGTCAGCACGCACAATGTCCAGCGACTTGCGCCGTTTGGCGGATTCCACCTCTTGGTGTTTGACCGCGATGATTTTGTCCAAAATGTCGCTCATGATTTTCCTAGTTGGCAAGGCGGGCGGAAAGCGCCACCAGTGCGTCGAGCTTGGCCTTGGCTGCTCCTGATTCGATAGCAGTCTGCGCAAGGTAGATGCCGGCCTGCATGCTGTTGGCCACATTGGCGGCATACAGTGCCACGCCCGCATTGAGCACCACAATGTCTTTGGCCGCACCGGGCTGGTTGTTCAACACGCCCACCAACATAGTCTTGGAATCGTCGGCGGTTTGTACGCGCAGGGCGCGGTTGCTGGCCATGACCATGCCGAAATCTTCGGGGTGAATTTCGTATTCCAGAATTTCGCCATTTTTGAGCTCCCCAACCAGTGTGGACGCGCCCAAACTGACCTCATCCATACCGTCACGGCCGTACACCACCACGGCGTGCTCGGCACCCAGGCGTTGCAACGCACGCACCTGAATGCCCACCAGATCCTGGTGAAACACACCCATCAAAATGTTCGGCGCACCGGCCGGATTGGTCAGCGGGCCCAGCAGATTGAAGATGCTCTTGATACCCATCTCGCGGCGCACCGGGGCCACGTTTTTCATGGCGGGATGGTGGTTGGGCGCAAACATAAAGCCCACGCCCAGCTCGGCAATGCACTGCGCAATGGCGGCTGGCGACAGGTTGATGTTGACGCCCAGCGCCTCCATCACATCGGCGCTGCCGCTCTTGCTGCTGACGCTGCGCCCGCCGTGCTTGCTGACCTTGGCACCCGCCGCAGCGGCCACAAACATCGAGCAGGTCGAGATATTGAAGGTGTGCGAGCCGTCACCGCCGGTGCCCACAATGTCGACCAGTCCGGTGCGGTCTGGTACCTCCACCTTGGTGGAAAACTCGCGCATGATTTGCGCGGCGGCGGTGATCTCGCCAATGGTTTCTTTCTTGACGCGCAGGCCTGCGGTGATGGCTGCAATCATCACGGGCGACACCTCGCCGGACATGATCTGGCGCATCAGGTGCAGCATCTCGTCGTGAAAAATCTCGCGGTGTTCAATCGTGCGCTGCAGCGCCTCTTGCGGGGTGATTTTGCCGATCGGGTTGGTCATATGCGGTGCTCCTTAACGTGCGGGATTGTCGGTCAAAGCCAGTTTCAGGCCGAAGGTGATGAACATGGCGCCCGCTATCCGGTCTAGCCAGTGCATACCGCGCTGCACGGCGTCCACGCGCTGCGCCAGCCAGGCCGCCGCCAGCGCCCAGCCGACATTCACCCACAGGCCGTTGAAGTTGAACAGCAGGCCCAGCAGCAGAAACGCCAGCGGCTTGTTGTCCATGGACGGCGTGATGAACTGCGGCAGAAACGCCAGAAAAAACAG
>JBEEJM010000286.1:0-7070 GCA_041169205.1 Pseudomonadota bacterium
GAGCACGCCATCATTGACCGCGCCTGGCATGAAGGCTGGGTCAAGCCCCAGCCTGCCAAGGTCAAAACAGGCAAAAAGGTTGCGGTTGTGGGCTCTGGCCCTGCCGGTATGGCGGCTGCCCAGCAGTTGGCCCGTGCGGGTCACGATGTCACGCTGTTTGAGAAGAACGACCGCATTGGTGGCCTGTTGCGCTATGGCATTCCCGACTTCAAGATGGAAAAGTCGCACATCGACCGCCGTGCCGAACAGCTGCAGGCCGAAGGCGTGACGCTTCGTACCAGCGTGCTGATCGGTGAAATGCCAAAAGACAGCAAGGTCACCAACTGGGCCAAAGAAACCATTTCTGCAGCGCAGTTGCAAAAAGACTTTGACGCGGTGCTACTGACTGGTGGTTCCGAGCAGTCGCGTGACCTGCCTGTGCCGGGCCGTGATCTGGAAGGTATCCACTTCGCGATGGAATTTTTGCCCCAGCAAAACAAGGTCAACGCGGGCGACAAGCTCAAAGGCCAGTTGCGCGCGGATGGCAAGCACGTCATCGTCATTGGTGGTGGCGACACCGGTTCCGACTGCGTGGGCACCAGCAACCGCCACGGCGCGGTCAACGTGACCCAGTTTGAGGTGATGCCACAGCCTCCCGAAGAAGAAAACCGCCCCATGACCTGGCCCTACTGGCCGCTGAAGCTGCGCACCAGCTCCAGCCACGAAGAAGGCTGTGAGCGCGTGTTTTCCATCTCGACCAAAGAGTTCGTGGGCGAAAACGGCAAAGTCACGGGTCTCAAGACGGTGAATGTCGAGTTCAAAGATGGCAAGCTGGTGGACATTCCCGGCTCCGAGAAGATTCTGAAGGCTGATCTGGTGCTGCTGGCCATGGGCTTTGTCAACCCGGTTGCCACGGTGCTCGACGTGTTCGGTGTGGACAAAGACGCACGCGGTAACGCCAAGGCGACAACCGACGACAAAGGCGGCTATGCCACCAATGTGGCCAAAGTGTTTGCGGCCGGCGATATGCGTCGCGGCCAGAGTCTGGTGGTGTGGGCCATCCGCGAAGGACGCCAAGCGGCCCGTTCGGTGGATGAGTTCTTGATGGGTGTGAGCCAACTTCCTCGCTAAATGGCTGGCCCCCACGGTCACTCACTGCGTGTAGTTCCTTGCCCCCCGAGGGGGCCGCATTTTGCCTTGGGGCGGCCCGGCGGCAAAACAGCCCCCTATCATTTATGATGCAAAAGCCGGATTGCCCCGGCTTTTGTTTTTTATGGATTCCACCTCTACCCCTTCCCCCTTGATTGAATTCCGCCATGTCCGGTTTGGCTACGGCGAGCGCGTCATTCTGGATGATGTGTCGTTTACTGTGCCGCGTGGCAAGGTGACGGCCCTCATGGGTGCGTCAGGCGGCGGCAAGACCACGGTCATGCGCCTGATTGGCGGCCAGTGGAAGGCGCAGAGCGGGCAGGTGCTTTTGCACGGGCCCGAGCAGGGTGCGGCTGCGCAAGATGTGGCGACCATGGGCCGCGACGATTTGTACCTGGCACGCAGGCGCATGGGCATGCTGTTTCAGTTTGGCGCTCTGTTCACCGATTCGAGCGTGTTTGACAACGTGGCTTTTCCCTTGCGGGAGCACACCAACCTGTCCGAGGCCTTGATTCGCGACGTGGTGCTGATGAAGCTCAATGCCGTGGGTTTGCGGGGTGCGCGTGATCTGATGCCGTCTGAAGTCTCTGGCGGCATGGCCCGTCGTGTGGCACTGGCGCGCGCCATTGCGCTGGACCCCGAGCTGGTCATGTACGACGAACCCTTTGCCGGGCTGGACCCGATTTCTCTGGGCACCGCAGCCCGACTGATTCGCCAGCTCAACGATGCCATGGGCCTCACCAGCATCGTGGTGTCGCATGACCTGGACGAGACCTTTCACATCGCCGATCAAGTCATTGTGCTGGCCAACGGCAAGATTGCCGCGCAGGGCACACCGGACGAAGTGCGCCACAGCACCGACCCCTTGGTGCACCAGTTTGTTAACGCGCTGCCGGAAGGGCCGGTGCGCTTTCATTACCCTGCGGTCGATATCGAGCAAGACTTTTCTGCAGGAGCGCAGCCATGAGCTGGTATCACCCGTCTGACATGGGTTTTGCCGTGCGTAAAAAGCTCGCCGATGTCGGCTTTGGTGCACGCCTCTTTCTGCGCCTGCTGGGCTCTGCGGGCATTGCGCTGCGCAGGCCCTCGCTGGTGCGTGACCAAATTCATTTCATGGGCAATTTTTCGCTGGCCATCATTGCGGTGTCCGGCATTTTTGTCGGATTCGTATTGGCTCTACAGGGCTACTACACCTTGCAACGCTATGGCTCCTCCGAGGCGCTGGGCCTGCTGGTGGCGCTCAGCCTGGTGCGCGAACTCGGGCCGGTCATCACCGCCCTGTTGTTCGCCGGACGGGCGGGTACCTCATTGACTGCAGAAATTGGTTTGATGAAAGCGGGCGAGCAACTCAGCGCCATGGAAATGATGGCGGTGGACCCGGTGCAACGCATTCTGGCACCTCGCTTCTGGGGCGCGGTGATTGCCATGCCTTTGTTGGCGGCGGTGTTCAGCGCGGTCGGTGTGATTGGTGGCTGGGCAGTGGGCGTTTTGATGATCGGCATTGACGCAGGCTCGTTTTGGAGCCAGATGCAGGGTGGCGTCGATGTCTGGATGGATGTGGGCAACGGCGTGATCAAGAGTGTCGTGTTTGGCTTTGCCGTCAGCTTCATTGCCTTGCTGCAGGGTTACGAGGCCCAGCCCACGCCCGAGGGTGTGGCACACGCCACCACCCGCACAGTGGTGATGGCATCCTTGACCGTGCTCGGCCTGGACTTTGTGCTCACGGCTTTGATGTTCAGTATTTAGGGGAAAAGAATGCAACGCTCCGGTAAAGATTTTTGGGTGGGTTTGTTTGTGTTGATCGGTGGCGCGGCACTGCTGTTTCTGGCATTGCAGTCTGCCAACCTGCTGTCGATCAACTTCGACCGGGGTTACGTGGTTACCGCCAAATTTGACAACATTGGGGGCCTCAAGCCCAAGGCCGCCGTCAAGAGCAGCGGCGTCGTGGTGGGCCGGGTGGATTCCATCGTGTTTGATGACAAAACCTTCCAGGCCCGCGTCACGCTGTCCATGGACAAGCGATACACCTTTCCGAAAGACAGCTCGCTCAAGATTTTGACCAGCGGTCTGCTCGGGGAACAGTATGTCGGCATTGAAGCCGGTGCCGATGCCAACAATCTGGTGGCAGGCGACGCCATTTCTTCCACCCAATCGGCGGTGGTGCTGGAAAACCTGATCAGTCAATTCCTCTACAGCAAGGCGGCCGACGGACCGGCGGGAGACAAGAAGTGACATTGCGCGGCGCTGGCCTTCAAGCCTCCCGGTGGGCCCTGCTGGCCTGCCTGGTGATGCTGCAGGCTTGTGCCACGGTGGCCAATCCGGATCCGCGTGACCCCATTGAGTCTTTCAATCGCGGTGTGTATGGCTTTAACGATGGGCTGGACCGTGCGGTGGTCAAACCCATAGCGACTGTGTACCGCGATGCCGCACCGCAGTGGTTTCGCAAAGGGGTTGGCAACTTCTTTGCCAACCTCGGTGACGTGTGGTCCATTGTGAACAATGCACTGCAATTGCGGGGCCAGGACACGGGCGACAGCATTGGCCGCGTGATGGTCAATACCACCATTGGGCTGGGCGGTTGGATGGATGTAGCCAGCGACCTCAATATCGAGCGCCACACGGCCGATTTTGGTTTGACCTTGGGCCGCTGGGGCGTTCCACCTGGACCGTACATGGTCTTGCCACTGTTGGGCCCGTTCACTTTGCGCGAGGTTGCGGCACTGCCGGTGGATCAGCAGGGCAATCTGGTGAACCAGATCACCGACGATCCCACGCGCTATGGGCTAACCGTTTTGAATGTGGTGGATATTCGCGCGCAGTATCTGCGTGCGGGGGACGTGGTGGACGGTGCTGCGTTGGATCCCTATAGCTTCACGCGCGACGCCTATTTGCAGCGCCAACGCAACCGCGTCTACGACGGTAATCCACCGGATGAGGATGCCGACCCTGCTGAAACGCCCCAAACCACCAAATAGTGCATTCTTTGCGTGGGGTTTACGTTGCAGCACGATAATTGGCCCGTGTTCTGGGGTACAAAGTAGCTATGAAACGAACTTTTCTTCGCACTCTCGGTTTGTCATTGGTTTTGGCATTGGGCCTGTCCGGCGTTGCGTCGGCAGAAGACGAGGCACCGGACGCCCTGATCAAGCGGCTGTCCGTGGATGTGCTGGACACCATCAAGGCCGACAAAACCCTGCGCGCGGGTGACATGACCAAGCTGGTTGCGCTGGTCGACGAGCGCATCATGCCCAACGTCAATTTTGGCCGCATGACGGCGTCGGCGGTGGGCCCCGCATGGCGGCAGGCCACGCCTGAGCAGCAAAAGCGCCTGCAAGAAGAATTCAAAATTTTGCTGGTACGCACCTACGCGGGCGCCCTGTCGCAAGTGTCGACCCAGACCATTGCCATGAAGCCCCTGCGTGCCAGCCCTGAAGACAAAGAAGTGCTGGTGCGCTCGGAGATCAAAGGCTCAGGCGACCCCATTCAGCTGGATTACCGCCTTGAAAAAACTCCGGGCCAGGGCGCAGGCTGGCGTATTTACAACCTGAATGTGTTGGGCGTGTGGTTGGTGGAAACCTACAAGAGCCAGTTTGCCCAGGAAATTAATGCCAAAGGCTTGGATGGTCTGATCACATCGCTGTCGGACCGCAATAAAGCCAATAGCAAGAAAGGCTGATGTGCTGAGTCTGCCCTCCATCCTCACCCAGGCACACGCCACGGCGTGCCTGAACACGCTCACCACCGGCCTCAAAGCGGAGTCTGCCACCCAGGTGGTGGTCGATGCCGCCCTGCTGCGCAGTTTTGACTCTTCCGCGCTGGCGGTGTTGCTTGAATTCCGGCGTGAATGCGCCCGGGCCGGCAAGCGCTTTGTCGTGCAGGGCCTGCCAGACCGGTTGCGCGACCTGGCTGCGCTGTACGGGATTGAGAAGCTCTTAGTCAGCGCCTGAGCCGCACCGCGTAAAATGGCGGGCTCCCATGTCCGCTATCTCCTTCCAAACCATTTCCAAAGCCTATCCGTCTCCGCGCGGACCCCAAGGCACTACTTTTCTTGCACTGGATGGCGTCAGCCTCGATATTCAGGAGGGTGAGTTTTTTGGCCTTCTGGGGCCTAACGGCGCAGGCAAAACCACCATGATCAGCATCCTGGCGGGCCTCACACGCGCCACCAGTGGCAGTGTCAAGGTGCTGGGCAGCGACGTTCAAACCGACTACGCTGCAGCGCGCCGCAAGCTCGGCGTGGTTCCGCAGGAGCTGGTGTTTGACCCCTTTTTCAATGTGCGTGAGGCGCTGCGGTTTCAGTCCGGTTATTTCGGCATCAAGCACAACGACGCCTGGATTGACGAGCTGCTTGACAGTTTGGGTCTGACCGACAAGGCCAATGCCAATATGCGTCAGCTCTCTGGGGGTATGAAACGCCGTGTGCTGGTCGCGCAAGCGCTGGTGCACAAGCCGCCCGTCATCGTGCTCGACGAGCCTACGGCGGGTGTGGACGTGGAACTGCGCCAAACACTGTGGCATTTCATCGCCAAGCTCAACAAACAAGGCCACACCGTTTTGCTGACCACCCACTACCTGGAAGAGGCAGAAGCCTTGTGTGGCCGCATTGCCATGCTCAAAACTGGCCGCATTGTGGCGCTGGACAAAACCAGCGCCTTGCTCAAGGCCGCCAGCGCCAATGTGCTGCGTTTCAAGACGGATGGTGTGCTGCCCACTGCCCTGGCAGCGCGTGCGCGCATCACCGGGCGCATCGTGCAACTGCCAGCCAACAGCGCACTCGATATTGAGCAATACCTCGCCGCCGTGCGCGAAGCGGGTGTTGCGGTGGAAGACGTCGAAATTCGCCGGGCGGATCTCGAAGATGTGTTTTTGGACGTGATGAACACGGCGCGGGCGGAAGAGGTGACGGTATGACCGGCTGGCAAATGCTTCTCTACAAGGAAGTATTGCGCTTCTGGAAAGTCAGCTTTCAAACCGTGGCCGCGCCGGTGCTCACCGCCGTGCTGTACATGATGATTTTCGGCCACGTGCTGGAAGACCACGTCAAGGTGTATGACAGCATCAGCTACACCGCCTTTCTGGTGCCTGGGCTGGTGATGATGAGCGTGTTGCAGAACGCTTTTGCGAATAGCTCGTCGTCGCTTATCCAGAGCAAGATCATGGGTAACCTGGTGTTTTTGCTGCTCACGCCGCTGTCGCACTGGAACTGGTTTTTTGCCTACGTGGTGTCGGCTATTGCGCGCGGTTTGGTGGTGGGGCTGGGTGTGCTGTTGGTCACCGGCTGGTTTGCCCACCTGTCGTTTGTTGCCCCTGTGTGGATTCTGGTTTTTGCCCTGTTGGGTGCCGGTCTGATGGGGGCGCTGGGGTTGATTGCCGGTCTGTGGGCTGAAAAATTCGACCAGATTGCCGCCTTTCAAAACTTTGTCATCATGCCCATGACATTCCTCAGTGGCGTGTTTTATTCGATCCATTCCCTGCCAACCATTTGGCAAAACGTGAGCCACCTCAACCCATTTTTCTACATGATTGACGGTTTCAGGTTTGGCTTTTTTGGCGTGAGCGATGTTTCGCCGTGGTTAAGTCTGGGCATCGTCAGCGCTGCATTTGCTGTTGTGAGTCTGGTGGCCATTACGTTGCTGCGCACCGGCTACAAAATTCGCAGCTAACTTCGTATTTGGCATTCACCATGACCGCAGAACAACTCCAACAACTCATTGCCGCAGGCCTGCCTTGCGATGTCTGTCAGCTCGAGGGCGATGGCCGCCACTGGTACGCCACCATCGTGTCGGCCTCCTTCGAAGGCAAGCGCCTGATTCAGCGCCACCAGCAGGTCTATGCCACGCTGGGCAGCCGCATGCAAACCGACGAAGTGCATGCCCTGTCGATGAAAACTTTTACCCCGGCCGAATGGGCCCAACAGAGCGCGTAAGCGTTCGCAGAAAACG
>JBEEJM010000287.1:0-11944 GCA_041169205.1 Pseudomonadota bacterium
TGCCTGGTGGTGGAGTGCATACCGGAAGTGTTGCCCGCCAAACAGGCGCTGTTTGCGCAGTTGGTATTGCTGGCACCTTCGCACACCGTCTTGGCCAGCAACAGCTCCAGTTTTCCGATTAGCCGCATAGGCGAAGGCCTGGTCACCGCAGCGCGCATGGTGGGTTTGCATTTCTTCATGCCGGCCCACTTGGTGCCTTTGGTTGAGGTGGTGCTGGGTTCGAAGACAGACCTTGAGATGGCGCAGCGACTGTGCAGTTACATGCGGGGCTGCGGCAATGTGCCGGTGCTGGTGCGCAAAGACAAACCAGGATTTCTGGCGAACCGGTTGCAACATGCATTGGCACGCGAAGCGTTTGCACTGATCGACGAGGGCGTTGCCAGCGCAGAAGACGTCGATGCGGCCGTGCGCTTTGGGTTCGGTTTTCGGTATTTGGCGGCCGGTCCGGTGCTGCAGCGTGACCATGCCGGTCTGGATGTGCATTGCGCTGCTGCAGCCACGATGTACCCCAGTCTGTCCAACGCCACCGAACCGGCCCGTGCCTTGCAGGAGCGGGTGACAGCGGGACACTTGGGCATGAAAGCCGGTGCAGGTTTTTACGACTGGCCTGCACCAAAGCGGGAGGCAGAACGTGCGCGCTATGACCGGTTGCTGCGTCAGGGGTTGTCGTTGCTGGCCGACGAGTTGCCCGTTGTGGACCCTGCGGGATAGGCCAAGAGTTTTCCATGGAACATAACCCCCTCATCATCACCGTCGCGCCCAACGGTGCGTACAAACAGACCGCTGATCACCCTGCATTGCCGCTCACTGCGGCCAATCTGGCGCAGACGGCAAAACACTGCCTGGATGCCGGCGCGAGTATGTTGCACCTGCACATTCGTGATGCCCAGGGACGGCACAGTCTCGATGTTGAGGGCTATCGCGACGCGTTGCGGGTGGTGCGTACGGCGGTAGGCGATGCCATGGTGTTGCAGGTGACCAGCGAAGCGGCGCGTGTGTACCAACCACCCGAACAAATGGCCATGGTGCAAGCGCTGCGCCCAGAGGCGGTGTCGGTGGGTTTGCGTGAACTGGATCAACCCGAAATTGGCGAAGCGGGCTTGGCGCAATTCTTCGAATGGCTGGCGCGTGAGCGCACCATGACCCAGGTTATTTTGTATGACGCAACCGACCTGCAGCGCTGGCAGGTGTTGCGCAAACGCGGTGTGATTCCCGATGCGCCCTGGTTCTTATTGTTTGTGCTTGGACGGTACAGCACGGGCCAAACCTCCAGTCCAAAAGACCTGGTGCCCTTCATCCACACCCATGACGGCGATGAGCCTTGGGCCGTATGTGCTTTTGGCGCAACCGAACACGCTTGCATCACGGCCGCAGCGGCCTTGGGCGGCCATGTGCGAGTGGGGTTTGAGAACAACCTTCGCCTGAAAAATGACTCCGTGGCGCCCCATAACCAGGCGCTGGTATTGCAGGCTGCGGACGCGGCCGCTTGCTTGGCACGCCCTTTGGCGACTGCCGGTGATATTCGCCAACGTTTTGGTGCCCATTGAAACAAAAGGAGACTCCAATGAAACGACGGAACTGGATGCGCACCGCCGCACCGCTGGCGACTATGGTGGGGCTGGCTTTGCTGGCACCGCTGTCAGGGTTTGCGCAAGACGCGTATCCCAGCAAGACGATTCGTTTTGTCGTGCCTTATCCGCCCGGCGGACCTACCGATTTGATGGCGCGACTGCTTCAATCTGAGCTGCAAGCCCGATTGGGCGTCAGCGTGATGATCGATAACAAGGGTGGCGCAGGGGGCAATCTGGGGAGCGCAGAGGTGGCAAAGCAGTCACCGGCCGATGGCCACACCTTGCTTTTGGCCGCCAGTGGCCCCATGGCGGTGAATCCCAGCCTGTACAAGAGCATGCCTTTCAATCCGCTCATTGACTTGACGCCGGTGATTCAGATTTCTTCCTTCCCCTTGGTGCTGGAAGTGAACCCCAAGGTGGGCGTTACGAGCGTCAAGGAATTCGTGGCCTTGGCCAAATCCAAAAAAATGGAACTGAGCTTTGCCTCGGCGGGCAACGGAACACCGCAACATCTGGCGGGCGAATTGTTCAACACCCAGATGGGTATCCATGTTGCGCACATCCCCTATCGGGGGGCAGGGCCTGCGCTCACCGATTTATTGGGCGGGCAGGTCAATGTCATGTTTGATGTTTTGGGCAGTTCTTTGTCCTACATCCAGTCGGGCAAGCTGGTGCCGCTCGCCGTGACTTCTGCCAAACGAAGCCCTGCACTCCCGCACGTGCCAACCATGGCTGAAGCGGGCGTGGCGGGCTACGAATTCTCTGGCTGGCATGGCATCGCGGTGCGCGCGGGAACGCCTGCGGTCATCGTGGAAAAACTCAATGCCACGTTCAATGCGATCTTTAGAGATGCGGAATTCCAGAAAAAGTGGGAAGCCCTGGGCACGCCGGTGGTGGGTGGAACCGCCGCGCAATTTGCCGATCTCATCAAGCGAGACACGGTGCGGCTGGGGAACGTCGTGAAGGATGCCGGCGTGACACTGGATTGATCAACGCTGAAAAAATTTGGGCCTGCGCCTGAATAGTTTTCATGAGGTTTGTCGGGTCTTTACACAAATTTCAGACTTTCGTCAGCCTTGCGGGGAACAGGGGAGATAAATTAGTAAAAATCAACTGAGCAATGAGATTCAGATGTGCACGGACATTTTTTTAAAACAACAGGAGACAGCAATGAATCACACTTTTACAAAATTAGTATCCAGCATGGCGCTAGGATTTGCAGCGTTGGGCTTTGCCGGAATGGCCAGCGCCGCGGACCCCATCAAAATTGGCGTGGACGGCCCGTTTACGGGCGGCTCCTCTTCCATGGGCGTCAGCATGCGCGATGGCGTACGGATGGCGGCAGACGAGATCAACAAGGCCGGTGGTCTTCTGGGTCGGCAACTGCTGCTCGTCGAGCGTGACGACGAAGCCAAGAACGAACGCGGCGTGCAAATTGCACAAGAGCTGATCAACAAAGAAAAGGTCGTCGCCGCAGTCGGCTACATCAACTCCGGCGTTGCGCTGGCGTCGCAGCGTTTCTGGCAAGAAGCCAAGATTCCGGTCATGAACAATGTGGCGACAGCGTCGGTGATCACCCACCAGTTTGACGACCAGCCCGAGAACTACATTTTTCGCAATGCAGCCCATGACAGCATTCAGGCTCCGATGATTGTGGAAGAGGCGGTCACTCGCCGTGGATACAAAAAAGTAGCCATCTTGGCGGACTCCACCAACTACGGCCAACTGGGCCGGACTGACTTGGAAAAGGCGCTGGAACTCAAGGGTATCAAGGCCGTTGCCACTGAAAAATTCAACATCAAGGACGTGGACATGACAGCCCAGTTGCTCAAGGCCAAAGCGGCCGGAGCCGAAGTTGTCCTGACTTATGCCATTGGCCCCGAACTGGCGCAGATCGCCAATGGCATGACCAAGCTTGGCTGGAAAGTCCCCATGATTGGAAGCTGGACCCTGTCCATGGCCAACTTCATTGACAACGCAGGCCCTGGCGGCGAGGGTGCGCGCATGCCGCAAACTTTTGTGCAAGAGCCAACGACGCCTAAGCGCCAGTCTTTCATCATCAACTATCTGCGGACTTTTAACCCTAAGAACGCGCGTATTGACTCCCCCGTGTCTGCCGCGCAGGGCTACGACTCCATCTATTTGTTGGCTGCCGCTATCAAGCAGGCCAACAGCGTTGACGGCCCCAAAATCAAGGCCGCGCTGGAAGATCTGAAGGCTCCTGTTGAAGGTGTTGTGACCACTTACAACAAGCCCTTTACTGCCAAAGACCACGAAGCCATTACCGCCAACATTCCGGTGTTTGGCGAAGTCAAAGGTCAGCGCGTGGTGTACGCCTACCCAGACGACCAGAAGAAAGCCTCTGAAGTGCGCGTCAAGGACGTGAACGCCAAGGGTGCTTTGGTGATCAAGAAGTAAGAGCCGCGCTCTTGTCAGGTGTGAGGCATCGCTCAGGCCACGGGGTCGGACGATGCCTCTTTCAAATGGCACGCACAGCATGCCCGTCGCAACTTTGATGAGTTCAATGTATGGAAATTCTGCTTCAACTGATTTATAGCGGTATCGCTTTGGGAATGATCTACGCGGTCATTGCCTTTGGCTACCAATTGACATTCCAGACGTCGGACACGCTCAATTTTGGGCAGGGAGATGCGCTCATGCTGGGGGCCATGGTGGGGCTTACCTTGGTCAACATGGGTGTCAATTTTTGGTTGATGCTGCCGATCGTGATCGTGTTTGGTTTGGTCCAGGGTGCGCTGGTAGAGCGCATTGGTGTGGCACCTGCGATCAAGATCAAAAGCGAGTTTGGCTGGATTATGTCCACCATTGCGCTGGGCATTATTTTCAAAAATGTGGCCGAAAACATCTGGGGGCGTGACGACCTCAAGTTCCCATCTCCTTTGCCCGAAGCGCCGCTGAAATTTTTGGGTGCCAATGTGTTGCCCATGGAAATCCTTGTCGTCGTCGGTGCGATTCTGATGATGGTGGCGGTCGAGTTCTTCAATCGAAAAACGATTTATGGCAAGGCAGTTGTCGCCACCTTCAATGACCGCGATGCAGCCAAATTAATGGGCATTAACACTGGCCTGGTGATTACGTTTTCGTATGCCCTGTCGTCTGCGACGGCGGGATTTGCGGGGGCGCTCATTGCGCCGCTCACCTTGACCGGCGCAACCATGGGCGCTGTACTGGGACTCAAGGCGTTTGCGGTTGCCATTATTGGTGGCCTCACCAGCGGCCTGGGCATCATTGTGGGGGGCATTATTCTGGGCATCGCCGAAACCACCACGGGCTTCTACATTTCCACGGGGTACAAAGACGTGCCCGGTTTGGTATTGCTGCTTCTGGTTCTGGCGTTCAAGCCATCCGGACTGTTTGGCAAGATGGCTATCAAGAAAGTTTGACCATGAAAAGCAAGTCTCTGATTTCGGCCCTGGTCGGCTTCGCGTTGCTGGCGGCAGCGCCCTGGTTTACCAGCAACCCGTATTACATCCACATGATCGGCACGATCATGATTTACGCCATTTTGCTGTTTGGCCTGGACATTGTGGTGGGCTACACCGGGCAAGTGTCGCTGGGGCACGCCGGATTGTTTGGTATCGGTTCTTACACAACAGGCGTTCTCTTTATCAAGCTGGGCGCACCTTTGTGGGTGATCATTCCTGCCAGCATCGCGGTCACTGCGGGCTTCGGCGCGTTGCTTGCCTTGCCCGCGTTGCGCGTGACCGGGCCTTATTTGGCGATGGTCACCCTGGCTTTCGGAACCATCATTCAGATTCTGATTAACGAGATGGATTTTCTGACCGAAGGTCCGCTGGGCATCAAGGTGCCCAAGCCCAGCATTGCAGGCATGCAGCTCGACGAGCACGGCTTCTACTGGATGGTGCTGCTCTTGATGGCACTGTCGCTGGTGGTGGTGGACCGTATCTTGAAGTCCCAGCTCGGCAGGGCATTTGAAGCGCTGCGTGGAAGTCCCGTGGCGTCGGATTGCATGGGTGTATCGGTGTACCGCTACAAGGTGTATGCCTTTGTGATCAGCGCCGGTTTTGCTGGTCTGGCTGGTTGCTTGTATGCCTATTCCGAGCAGTACATTTCACCCAACACCTACAACTTTGAACTCACCGTGTTCTTCTTGCTGGCCGTCATCATGGGCGGTCGCAAAACGCGCAGCGGAGCCCTGTTGGGCGCGGCCATCATCGTGATCCTGCCCAAGTTGCTCGATGACCTGGAGTTGTTCCGCATGGTGGCATCCACACTGGCGGTACTCATGGCCCTGGGTGCCGTGGTAGGCGTCGCGAAAAAAATGACCACACCACGCGCCATGGCCGTACCCGTGGTTGGAACGATTGCGCTGGCCGGGTTCTCGTTCTGGCTGCAGTCCATTACCGACTGGCGTTTGAGCATCTTCGGCCTGATGATTCTGTTCGTGGTGTATTACCTGCAGGACGGCATTGTGGGATTTGTTCGCAGCCTGTTTGCGCGCAAGGGTGGCCGGGGACATGAGGGTGTGTTTCAACAGATTGACCAGTCCAAAGACTCCATCATGGTGGCCGCCAATACCGGGCATATCGAGGTGGGTAGCGACTTGCTGATTGCCAAGGGCGTGCTCATGCAGTTTGGGGGGCTCAAAGCGATCAACCAGGTGGACTTGCACGTCAAACGCGGCACCATTCACGGATTGATTGGCCCCAATGGTTCCGGCAAGAGCACCATGATGAATGTGCTGACCGGAATCTATGTGCCCACCGCGGGCAGTATTGAGTTTGCCGGTAAAACCGTGGTCGGGCGCACCTCGTCCGACATCGCGCTCTCCGGTATCGCACGGACATTCCAGAACGTGCAGCTGTTTGGCGAGATGACGGCGCTCCAAAATATTCAGGTGGGCTTGCACCATACGTTTGCCAGCAACATCGTGGACGTGTCATTGCACACCCCACGATACCTTCGCGAAGAAAGTGCATCGGTGGAGCGGGGCCTGGGGCTGATCAACTTTGTCGGTTTGACCGGTCTGGCCAACGAAGAAGCGCGTAATCTCCCCTATGGCAAGCAGCGACTACTGGAAATTGCACGCGCTTTGGCGCTTGACCCGCAATTGCTGTTGCTTGACGAGCCTGCTGCGGGACTGACTGCTCCGGACATCAAGGAACTGGTCACTATCATCCGAAAAATTCGCGACCATGGCATTACCGTCATTCTGATTGAGCACCACATGGATGTGGTGATGAGCATTTGCGACAACGTCTCGGTGCTCGACTTCGGGCAAAAAATTGCCGAAGGCAAACCGGCAGATGTGCAGGCGGATGAAAAAGTCATCGAGGCTTACCTCGGTGGTACGGCGGCATAAGAACACGGAAACCCACGATGTTGCAAATCAAAAATCTAGAAGCCGGCTATGGAAAGATCCAGGTCCTTCACGGTATTTCCATGAGCGTGCCCAAGGGAACCGTGGTCACCTTGATCGGGTCCAACGGCGCGGGCAAGACCACCACCATGCGTGCCATCTCGGGCATGATCAAACCCACTGCGGGTGAGATATCCCTGCATGGAAAACGCGTGGATGGTATGGAGTCCTACACCATTGCCAAACAGGGCTTGGCCCACTCGCCTGAAGGACGACGGGTGTTTGCCACGATGAGCGTGACCGACAACCTGATTCTTGGTGCATTTCCCCGTTTGACCGGAAGCCGTCCCAAGGGTGATGTCGCAGGCGATCTTGAGCGTGCCATGGAGTTGTTTCCCCGTCTGAAAGAGCGTCGCAATCAGCTGGCAGGTACCTTGTCGGGTGGCGAACAGCAGATGCTGGCCATGGCGCGTGCCGTGATGCTGAACCCCGAGATCGTGTTGCTCGACGAACCCTCTATGGGCCTGGCCCCCATTTTGGTGGAGGAGGTTTTTCGCATCATTAGCGACCTCAAGTCGCGTGGTGTGACCATGTTGCTGGTCGAGCAGTTTGCAGCGGCTGCACTCAAGGTGGCCGACTATGGCTATGTGCTGGAAAACGGCCGCATCTCGGTGCATGGCGAAGCCGCCAAATTGCGCGACGACCCTGCTGTTAAGGCGGCCTACCTAGGCGGCGGGCACTAGGCTGCCCGTTTGCCGGGCGAGAAAAAACGCGCGCAGTGCGGTGGCCGTGTCGGAGGGGCGCTCTTCTGGAATGAAGTGTCCCGCTGGCATGACTTGACCGATTACCTGCGCGCTGCATTGCGCTTGCCATAGTTCTTTTGGTTTGAACAAGCGGTTCACCACCCCTTTGCTTCCCCACAGTACCAGCGTGTCGCAGGCAATTTTTCTGCCTTGCGCGCGGCTTTCACGGTCGTGTTCGAGGTCGATGCTGGCGCTGGCCCGGTAGTCTTCGCACACGGTGTGGATGGTTGCCGCATTGCAGAAACAGCGCTCGTATTCGGCCAGGGCGGCGGGCTCGATGTGGCCCATGCCACCCGTTCCCCAGCCCCCCAGCTTGTGGTGCAAGTACGCCAATGCATTGCCACCAATCATGGTTTCCGGCAATGGTTCGGGTTGCGTCAGGTGGAACCAGTGGTAGTAGGCCTGGGCAAACTCAAAATTGGTGGCGGCGTACATGTCCAACGTGGGAGCGATATCGATCAGACACATGGCTGACACACGGGTGGGGTGGTCTACTGCCAGTCGGTGGGCCACCCGGCCACCGCGGTCATGGCCGCACACACCAAATCGGGCAATGCCCAAGGTGTCCATCACATCCACCATGTCTTGCCCCATGTTGCGCTTGCTATAGGTGCTGTGGTCTGGCAGTCCCGGTTCTTTGCTGGAGTCGCCATAGCCGCGCAGGTCCGGCATGACCAAGTAAAAGTCGTGCTGCAAGCGTTGCGCCACGCGGTGCCACAGCACATGGGTTTGCGGAAAACCGTGCAGCAGGAGCAAGGCCGGACGGTCACCGGGCAGTCCCTGGGAAACGCGGGCAAAGATGCTTACGCCGTTGACATTGAAATGGCGCGTCTCAAAATTGTCGAACCAGTGCATGGACTACTCCTCTAAATAACATGGGGCAATTCGGCAGCCAGAAAATCGTACACCGCACGGATGCGCTGGCTGGTGCGCACCTCGCGGTGCACGGCAAGCCATATGGGTAAAGCCGGAATTTTCAGGATGCCTGGGAGCACCGGCAACACATCGGTATCGGTGCGCGCCATGTAGTTGGCAACAAAGCCAACACCCAACCCAGCACGCACCGCCTGCCATTGCACGATGAAATCGTCGGTGCGCAAGGCAAATGCCTCATGCCCGATGGGGTGGCCCATGGCGGCAAAGCCTTGCAATATGGCGGTGTCAGTGTCGCTGCCAATGAGGTCATGTTGCAGCAGATCGGTGGCCTTTCGCAGCGGGGCACGGCGTGCCAAATAGTCGCGGTGGGCAAAAGCACCTAAGCCCACACCGCCAATTTTTTTGGCGACCAGCGTGCCTTGCTGTGGGCGCACCATGCGCACCGCGATGTCGGCTTCACGGCGCAGCAGGTTGCTTACCAGGTTGCTGGAAACCAACTCCACCTGAATATCCGGCAGCGATAGACGCATCTGCGCCAACAGCTGCGGCATCAAGGTCACGGCCACGGGTACGCTGGCGGTGATGCGCACGGTGCCGGTGGTCTGCGTTTGCACACGCGACAGGGTGCGGGTCAGCTGATTGGCACCGGTTTCCATGGCGCGGGCCGATTCCGCCAAATGCAGCGCACTTGCGGTGGGTATCAAGCCGCGTCCCGTGCGTTCAAACAGCACCACGCCCCACTGACTTTCCAGTTCTGCAATATGTCGCCCTACGGTGGGCTGGCTGGTGTGCATTTCCCGCGCGGCCCCCATCAGACTGCCGCAGTCCAGGACTGCCAGGAAGGAGCGCACCAGCGTCCAATCAAAGGTATTCATAAATGCATGTCTGATATGAGAATTTATGCAATTGTGTAGCAACTCCAGGATCCTGACAATGGTGCACATTCCCGTTTTTTTGGAGCCATAGATGCAGTCCACCGTTTTGATTTTGGGTGCCAGGGGTCGTTTTGGACTGGCCGCTGCCCGTGCATTCGCCGACGCGGGTTGGCGCGTTTTGGGTCACATGCGGCCCGGTGCGCAGGTGCCTTCTGATGCGGCCCATGACCCGCGCATTCAGTGGCTAGCTTGCGACCTGGGTGACGCTACCGCGCTGTGCCAGGCGGCGCTAGGGGCGACGGTGGTGGTGCATGCGTTAAACCCGGCCTACACCCACAAGGCTTGGCAGGCGGAGGTGCTGACTATGACCGATGCTGCTTTGGAGGTGGCGCGTACATTGAACGCGACCTTGATGGTGGTGGCCAATGTCTACAACTTTGGTGCCGAAATGCCTGCCCTGTTGCGCGAAGACACGCCACAAAATGCCCGCACGGTGAAGGGGCAGATACGCATCGCCATGGAGGATCGGCTTCGGACGTCCGGGGTCCAGACCATCGTCATTCGTGCGGGAGACTTCTTTGGTTCGGGTTCCGGAACCTGGTTCGATCAGGTTATTGCCAAAGACCTGCGCAAAGGCGTGTTTGCCTATCCTGGGCCTCCCGATGTGCCCACTGCCTGGGCGTATTTGCCAGATCTGGCCCGTACTTTTGTGGCCGTGGCGGCGCGACGCGCACAGCTCGGCAGTTTTGAAGTCTTTCACTTTGCGGGCTTTAGCCTGACAGGGACGCAGTGGCTTGAAACCCTCACCCCATTGGCACGCGCCCAAGGCTGGATTTTTCCTAGGGCATTACTCTCCTTTCGCCGCATGCCTTGGCCCATTATCCGTTTGGGGGCATTGTTCAACGCCACGTGGGCCGCATTGCTGGAGATGCGCTACCTGTGGAATACGCCCCATGCGCTGGATAACACCAAACTGCTGGGCCTGATTGGCACTGAGCCCCATACCGACCTGGATCGTGCAGCGCACGGAACACTTGAACAACTGGGTTTGCTGTCGGGGCTATGATGCAGCCACGTCTACTGCAAAAGGTTGTGTACCGTGTCTATTCACAGTGCGTCACTCGGCAATTCCCTGCGTCGTGCGAAGCTGGTTGCGCTAGCTCTCTGCACGCTGGCAGGTGCGGCCCTGCAAGCGGAAACCTTGCGTCTGGCCACTGGAGAGTTGCCGCCCTACGCCTCTGAGAAATTGCCTGACCAGGGCATCGCCCTGGACATTGTTCGCAAAGCGTTTAGCCAGTTTGGGTATGAGGTGAGTTACACCTTTAAACCCTGGATGCGCTCACTGGAAGAGGCCCGCGAAGGCAAGTGGGACGGCACGGCCCATTGGGGGCGCAATCCAGAGCGCGATGTGGGCTTTCTGGTCAGCGACAGCATATTGACCGAGCAATGGGTATTCGTGTACCGCGACGGAGCGCCTGCAACCGCACACTTTGACTGGAAGACGTTCTCCGATTTGTCCGGGTTGCGTATCGGTGCGGTGCAATTCAACACCTACACGCCGGAGTTTTGGAGTCTGCAAAAAAGTGGCGTGATCAAGGTGGAGTTTGCCCAAGATGACCTGACCAACTTGCGCCGTTTGGTGGCGGGCCGGATCGACGTGGTGCCGATGGAGCGCAACATGGCGTGTTTTCTGATGAAGACCCAGTTCGCGTCTGTTGAGGTGGCTTCGTTGCGTGCACACCCCAAACTACTTACCAACCAGTTCACCACCCATTTGATGCTCAGCGTCAAATTGCCACAAAGCGCAGAGCGCATGAAAGTTTTTAACCAAGGTCTGCGCATCGTGCAGAAATCACACCAGTTTGAAGAAAAACTGGTGCAACCCGAATGCAGCCTGAACGCTGGTGCGCGTTAGCTGCATCCGTGTCTTTTTAAGGTTTATACCGTCATGCCCAAAAGGCGTGGCAACCACAAGGTCAGGCCAGGCCAGTAGGTGACCACACCCAGAAAGACCAACATCGTCATTAACCAGGGCATCACCGCCATGGTGAGCTCGCTGATGCCCATCTTGGTGATACCCGAGGCCACGTACAGGTTCAAGCCCACCGGAGGATGGCACATGCCGACCTCCATGTTCACCACGATCAAAATACCGAAGTGAATCGGGTTGATGCCCAGCTTGATGGCCACCGGGAACAGGATAGGTGCCAGGATCAAGATGATGGACGAAGGCTCCATCACATTGCCCGCTAGCAGCAGCAAAATGTTGACCACCAGCAGGAAGGCGATGGGGCCAAATCCTTGGTTGATCATCCAATCTGCCATCGCCTGGGGAATGTTTTCACTGGTCATCAGGAACGAGAACAACACCGCGTTGGTGATGATGTACAGCAGCATGGCGCTCATGCTGGCGGAGTCCAGCAACACCTTTGGGATCTGCTTTAAGGTCATGTCCTTGTAAACAAACACCGCCACGAT
>JBEEJM010000288.1:0-11905 GCA_041169205.1 Pseudomonadota bacterium
GCCACGCTGGTGTTGCCGTTTTTGCCCATGCTGCCCTTGCAGATTTTGCTCAACAACCTGCTGTACGACGTGTCCGAAATTTCACTGCCGCTGGACGATGTGGACGCCGAAGACCTGGCCGCACCCAAGCGCTGGGACATGGCCTTTATCCGCAACTTCATGTTGACTATTGGCCCTATTAGCTCGCTGTTTGACTTTCTCACGTTTTACTTGCTGCTCCAGCTGTTCGGTGCGCAGGAATCGTTGTTTCGCACCGGCTGGTTTGTGGAGTCCATTGCCACCCAGGTGCTGGTGATTTTTGTCATCCGCACCCGGCGCAACCCGCTGCGCAGCCACCCCAATCGCTGGCTGGTGTTGACCTCGCTGTCGGTGGTACTGACGGCCATGGTGTTGCCGTTTACCGCATTGGCACCCTACCTGGGTTTCGTCCCGCTGCCGCCGTTGTATTTCGGCTTGCTTGCGGCCTTGCTGGCGGCGTATCTGGTCATGGTGGAAGGGGGCAAACAATGGTTTTACCGCCGTCTGATGCGGGGCTAAGCAGCGCGGAGGCAGCGCGAAGGCTACAGGCCGATGGGCCCAATGCGCTGCCGTCCGAGCGGCCAAAAGGCGTGTGGCACCTCGTGCGCGAGGCACTGCACGAACCCATGTTTGCACTCTTGCTGGCGGCGGGGTCGCTATACCTGCTATTGGGTGATCTGCAAGAAGGGCTGATACTGTTTGGCCTGGTGTTGGTGGTGCTGGCACTCACGCTGTACCAGGAAGGAAAAACCACCCGAGCGCTAGAAGCATTGCGCGACCTCACCAGCCCGCGCGCACTGGTGTTGCGCGACGGACAACCCACGCGCATTGCCGGGCGTGATGTGGTGTGCGGTGACATCCTCATCTTGGCTGAAGGTGATCGCATTGCAGCAGACGCCACGCTGCTCACGGGTAGCGATGTCCAGGTGGATGAATCGCTGCTCACAGGCGAAGCAGCACCGGTCAGCAAGCAGGTGTCTGACGACGCCATCGCAAGCACGGCGGTTCGCCCCGGTGGTGACAACCTGCCTTGGCTGTACTCGGGCACCCTGGTCGTACGCGGGCATAGCACGGCGCGTGTCACCGCCACGGGAGCCCAGAGCGAAATTGGCCGTATCGGCAGCGCGCTAGACACGCTCAACGCCGGGGCGTCGCCCCTCAAACGCCAGACGGCACAACTCGTCAAAGTGCTGGCCCTGGTGGCGCTGGGTGCCAGCGTTTTTCTGTTCGTGGCGTTCGGCTTGCTGCGCCATGACTGGTTGGGTGCCTTGTTGGCCAGCATCGCTTTGGCGATGGCATTGTTGCCGCAAGAGTTCACCGTGGTGTTGACCGTGCTGCCCGCCCTGGGGGCCTGGCGGCTGTCGCGGCAACAGGTATTGACCCGGCGCATTGCAGCTATCGAAACACTGGGCGCGGCGTCTGTGCTGTGCGTAGACAAGACCGGCACCTTGACGGAAAACCGCATGACGGTAGCGCAGTTGCATGTGCACCAGGGCAAAGATCAAAGTGCAGACTTAGGCACTGTGGCATCGCAGACGCTCACCGTGGACTACACCGCGCCCGCAGAACTTCCAGAAGACTTTCATGCGCTGGTGGAGTACTCCATTCTGGCCAGCATGGCCGAGCCGTTCGACCCCATGGAAAAGGCCTTTCACCGCTTGGGCCAACATTTTTTGACCGGCACCGAACACTTGCACCGCGACTGGGTACTGATGCAAGAGTACGCGTTGACGCCGCAATTGCGCGCCATGTCCCATGTCTGGCGTGCAGTCGTTGGCGAGGCCCACGTGGTGGCGGCCAAAGGTGCGCCAGAAGCCGTGGTGGATTTGTGCCACCTGGATACTGAAACGCAGACCCGCATTGCGCAGGCGGGCGATGCGATGGCCGCACAGGGCCTGCGTGTGCTGGGCGTGGCCAGCGCACGCTTTGAAGGCGAGCAGTGGCCTGCACAAGAGCACGACTTCGATTTTGAATTTCTTGGCCTGCTGGGCCTGGCTGACCCCTTGCGTGCGGAGATACCCGACGCGGTGGCGCAATGCCACGCGGCAGGCATTCGGGTGATCATGATTACCGGCGACTACCCGGCCACGGCCCGGGCCATCGCCCAGCGCGCTGGTCTGGGCCAGGGTGAAGTGCAAGACGTGCTGACGGGCGATGCCATCGCAGCGCTAGACGACGCGCAGCTGCAACAGCGCATGCGCACCACGCAGGTTTGCGCCCGCGTCGCGCCTGAACAAAAACTGCGCATCGTGCAGGCGCTGCAAGCCAGTGGCGAGGTAGTGGCCATGACAGGGGACGGCGTGAACGATGCGCCGGCACTCAAGGCCGCGCATGTCGGCGTGGCCATGGGCGGGCGGGGTACCGACGTAGCGCGTGAGGCGGCCGCCCTGGTGCTACTGGACGACAACTTTGCCTCCATCGTGCGCGCGGTGCAATTGGGGCGGCGCATTTTTGACAATCTGCGCAAGTCCATGTCCTACATCCTGGCGGTGCACGTGCCCATTGCAGGCATGGCACTGTTGCCCGTGCTGCTGGGCTGGCCGGTCATGTTGTTTCCGCTGCATATTGCTTTTTTGGAATTGGTCATTGACCCAGCCTGCTCCATGGTGTTTGAAAACGAGGCGCTGGAAGCCCATGCCATGCAACGCCCCCCACGCGACCCCCACGCACTGCTCTTTGGTGGTACGACGCTGTTGCTGGCCTTACTCCAAGGGCTCGGCGTGTTGCTGGTGGTCTGCGGTGCCACGCTGTGGAGTGGCACCTGGCTTGTCGAAGGCGGCGTGCGGGCTTTTGTGTTTGTCACCTTGGTGGTGGGCAATCTGGCGTTGATATTTTTCAACCGTGCACCCAGTGGCTCACTGTGGAACACCCTCACCGCGCCCAACCGTGTGCTGTGGCTGGTAACCGGCGTCACGCTGGTGCTGCTCCTGCTGAGCGTTTATGTGCCGTGGTTGGCGCAACTCTTCCACTTTGAGGCACTGGAATGGCACGACACCTTGCTGGCCGCCACCCTAGGCACCGTCAGCGTGCTGTGGCTTGGGGTGCTCAGGTCTTGGGCGGAATGCGCTCGCGGGCCCGACGCACCCGCTCCACGTTGACGGTGACCTTGATGGCCTCGAAGTTCACCGGGCTGGCAATCGCCAGCGCGGGGTCCGACGTGTCTTTGCACTGGTACTTGACCACCGGCATGCCATCTTTGTCGGCAATGGTGATCACCCAGGGCATGTTGGCGCGCTGCCCGCGCTTGACCGACACCGCCGTCTCGCCGTTGAGCAGCTGCACATAGGTACCCGGCGGATAAAAACCCACAGCCTGCGCCATGGCCGAGCCCACACCCAGCGCATCGCCCTGGGCATTGAGGATCATGGTCTTGACGGCTTTCACCGCGGACTGGGATGTCCGGGTTTTGCGCGCAGCGGTGCGCGCCACAAAGGTGTCCGCCAATGCGAGCAGGCGTCGGCTGGCCTGATTGCGCGGCAGGGCCCGCACATCGTCCGGTGCACCATGCCAGCGCACGATGTCGAGCTGGTCTTCGTCGTCCACACCAAAGCCCGTCAAAATTTCGGCCCCCAAAGCGGGATGTTGTTCAATGAGTTGCCGCTGCCAATCGGTCAGAGGGGTGCCCTGGCGGGCCATGCTGTCTTGGTCGCGCGCCATGCCGATGTTCATCGTCAGGGCACCGGCCAGCAGCGATTGGCGCTGGTGGGCGTCCAAACCCACCTTGGCTGCGGTGAGTTCGCACATCACCGCGCACAGCAGCGCATGGGTGGCACAGTAGCCCAAGGCGTCGTCCGTGAGCGCCTGGAACAGGCAAAACAGACTGTCATCGGCGTCGACTTTGACCAGGGCCTGGGCTTTGGTCTGAATGTCGACCAGGCGTTGCATCGGGTTAATGGCCAGCCCACCCTGGTACAGAATGCCGCGCAACACTTCTTGCAAGTCCAGCCAGCCACCGTGCAACTGCTTGCCCACCACGTAATCCACCTCGCGTATCTCGTTCGGCATCAGGGCTTTGGCAATCTCGCGAACATCCATACCGCTGCGCAGCAGCTCATGCACCAAGCGCTCGTAAGCGCGCTGCCAGGCCAGCCCGTCGCTGACACTGGTGGAGGCCTGAAAACCATGCAGCTTGGCACGGTGCTGCTCCGACACAATCGGTTGACCCTTGCGCAGCAAAAGTTGCCCCGTGTTGCTGACCACATCGACTGGCAGGGGCTTGCCCACTTCGAGCATGGCGATGGGAATAGGGACATATTTCATTCGGACACCACCACAGGCACACGCTGCGCCAACGCACACATCAACTCGTAACCCACAGTCTGGGCTTGTGCCGCCACTTCGTCAATCGGCAGCACCACACCATTGCTGGCGCGCCCCCACAGCGTGACCTCACTGCCCTGCCCGGCCTGCGGCACAGGCGTCAGATCGACTGTCAGCATGTCCATGCTGACGCGGCCCAAGGTGCGGGTGCGCACGCCGTCGACCAGCACCGGCGTGCCAGTCGGGCAAATGCGCGGGTACCCGTCGGCATAGCCACAGGCCACCACACCGATGCGCATGTCCTGTGGAGCCACAAAATTTGAACCATATCCGACGCAAGCCCCTGTGGATATTGCGTGAGCAGCTATTATTTTTGCAGCAAGCGTCATCGTCGGCTGCAAGCCCCAATGGGCCGCCGAGTGCTCCGGGTAGTCAGGTGCGCTGCCATAAATGGCGATACCCGGGCGCACCCAGTCCGAGACCAGCGTGGCATCGGCGTGGCGCAAGGTGGCAGCGCTGTTGCACAGCGTGCGCTCACCAGGTAGGTCACTGGTGACCGCCGCAAAGGTCGCCATCGCCTGGGCAATGCCCAAGGGGCCATCGGCGGTGCCGAAGTGGGTCATCAGAGAAATCTCGTCCACCTGCGGCAAGGCATTCAGCCGCGTCCAGGCCGAGCGGTACTGGTCGGGCGCAAAGCCCAGGCGGTTCATGCCGGAGTTCATTTTCAGAAACACCCGGTGCGGCACATTGGTCTTGTGGGCGGCCAGCATGTCGATCTGCGCATCACAGTGCACGGTGTGCCACAGGTCCAGGCGGGAGCACAGCTCCAGGTCGCGCAAATCGAATGCGCCTTCGAGCAGCAGGATGGGACCACGCCAACCGAGGCTGCGCACGCGCTGCGCCTCGCTCAGGTCCAGCAGGGCAAAGCCGTCCGCGCCGCGCAGGCCTTCGAACACGCGCTCGATACCGTGGCCATAGGCGTTGGCTTTGACCACCGCCCACACCCGTGCGTCGGGCGCGGCGCGTCGTGCCACCGCAAGGTTGTGCACGAATGCCTGGGTATGGATGGTGGCTTGTATGGGGCGGGGCATAGTGGCATTGTCCGTCGGGATTGGCAGGATTTTGACACCCCACGGCGTGCTATAACCTCGACACGCTTGGAGACACACAACAAAACAATAGGCATTAGTAGCTCTAATGCCCGCCACCCCGATACATGAAACGCGGTTTTTACACCATCATGTCAGCGCAGTTTTTCAGCTCGCTGGCCGACAACGCATTGTTTGTGGCAGCAGTGCAGCTTCTGCGAAGTGGCGATGCCCCCGTATGGCAACAGGCGGCTTTGGTGCCGATGTTTGCCTTGTTCTATGTGGTGCTGGCCCCGTTTGTCGGTGCGTTTGCCGATGCCTTCCCCAAGGGCCGGGTGATGCTCATCAGCAACTCCATCAAAGTAGTGGGCTGCTTGCTCATGCTGTTTGGCACACACCCGCTGATGTCCTACGCCATCGTCGGGCTTGGGGCAGCGGCGTATTCGCCTGCCAAGTACGGCATCCTGACCGAGCTGCTGCCCTCATCGCAGCTGGTCAAGGCGAACGGCTGGATTGAAGGGCTCACCATCGCCTCCATCATCCTGGGTGTGTTGATCGGCGGGCAACTGGTGGGGCCTGTTCTATCGCCCAAGCTGCTGGCATTTGACTTCCCGATGATCGACACCAGCATCGACACCGCGCCCGAAGCGGCCATTTTCGTGCTGATTTTTGTTTACGTACTGGCAGCATGGTTCAACACCCGAATTCCGCTGACTGGCGTACCCATGCGCCCCCTGCCCAAGAAACTGATTACCCTGCTACCCGATTTCTGGCATTGCAATACCCGCCTGTGGCGCGACCGACTGGGACAGATATCGCTGTCCACCACCACCCTGTTTTGGGGTGTGAGTGGCAATTTGCGCTACATCGTGCTCGCCTGGGCCGCTGCTGCTTTGGGTTACAGCGTGACCCAGGCTTCGGCTTTGGTCGGTGTGGTGGCCATTGGCACGGCTGTGGGTGCGGTGGCCGCTTCGCTGCGCATGCGCCTGGACCAGGCCACCAACGTCATGCCGCTGGGCATCGGCATGGGGGTGCTGGTCATTCTGCTCAACTTTATTGACAACGTGTGGCTGGCAGCACCTTTTCTCGTATTGTTGGGCGGCTTGGGCGGATTTTTGGTCGTGCCCATGAATGCACTGTTGCAGCACCGGGGCCACAACCTGATGGGGGCCGGGCGCTCCATCGCCGTGCAAAACTTCAACGAGCAAGCTTGCATTCTGGGTTTGGGGGGCTTCTATGCGCTGTCTACCAGCATGGGGCTCTCCGCCTTTGGTGCCATTACGGTGTTTGGCGTGGTGGTGGCAGGCTTTATGTGGGTGATCAAGCGCTGGCATGAACGCAATTGCCGCGAACACCCACAGGAACTAGAAAATCTGTTGGACATAGCCCGTAGCGACAACCTGCACGGCTAAGCGCGGGCGCAGTGATATGGTGCAGGTCACCCTATTTTCCGGAGTATCCATGCCCTCTGTTTACGACTTTGAAGCCCTGCAAATCAGCGGCAAAGCGATTCCCCTGGACCAGTTCAAAGGCAAAGCCATGTTGATCGTCAACACGGCCAGCGCCTGCGGCTTCACACCCCAGTTTGCTGGCCTGGAAGAGTTGCACGCAGCCTATGCAGACAAAGGCCTGGTGGTGTTGGGTTTTCCGTGCAATCAGTTTGGGGCCCAGGACAAAGGCAGCAACGACGAGATCGCCGAATTTTGCCAACTCAACTACGGCGTGAGCTTTCCCATGATGGCGAAAATTGACGTCAATGGCGCAGAAGCCCACCCGCTGTACCAGTACCTGTCACAAGAAGCGCCGGGGTTGTTGGGCAGCAAATCCATCAAATGGAATTTCACCAAATTTCTGATTGGCAAAGACGGCTCGGTACTCAAGCGCTATGCGCCTACCGACACGCCCAAGAGCCTGACCAAAGACATCGAAGCCGCGCTGGCGGCCTGAGCGCCTCAGGCGGTACCAAATTTGGTGGCAAATTCAATGCCGATTTTTTGCAGCAGCGGCGTTGGCAGCAGTCCGCCCGCACAGACGATAACGATGTCGTTGGGATAGCGACGCTCTTGTCCATCGACCTTGATCGACACTTCTTTCTCGAAGATTTCGGTCACACCGGAATTGAGCATGACCTGAATGCGGCCGTCCCTTTCGGCCTGTTCCAGGAGCATGCGGTTTTTCTGTTTGACGCGCGAAAATGCCGCACTGCGGTAGGACAAGATCACGGGCGTGTTGGGCTGCTCCGCCAAGGCAATGGCGGCCTCTAGCGCGCTGTCGCCACCACCCACCACCAGGGCGGACTGGCCTTTGTATTGAATAGGGTCCACCAGCCGGTAAACCACTTTGGCAGTCTCTTCGCCAGGTACATCCAGTTTGCGTGGGGTGCCACGCCGGCCCATCGTCAACAGCACCGTACGGGTGGTGTAGCTGCCCACATTGGTCCGCACCACGAAACCCGCATCAGCGCGGTCAATGCCTTCCATGCGCTCACGGAAGCCAATTTTCAAGCCGGTTTTTTTGACAACGCCTTGCCAAAACTCCAACAGCTTTTCTTTCTGTACCTCGCCAAACTTCACGGTGCCAATGATGTCCAGCACCACCGGTGCTGTCATGGCAATTTTTTGGCGCGGGTAGTGGTAGACCGCACCGCCCAACGAGTCTTCCTGCTCAATGAGTTTGTACTTCAGCTTGTGGTGGATGGAAGACAACCCTGCAGAGAGCCCGGCCGGGCCGCAACCCACGATGACCACATCAAAGTCGCCTTGCCCGCCTGTCTTTTTGCGAACCGAGGCAATCGCTTGGCGGCCTTGCTCGGCGGCTTTGCGAATCAAGCCCATGCCGCCCAACTCGCCCGCAATAAAAATACCGGGAACATTGGTTTCGAATCCCTGGCTGATATTCGGTATGTCGATGCCGCGCTTTTCCGTGCCAAACACCAGCTTGATGGCGTCGAACGGGCAGGCCGCAAGGCAAGCGCCGTGGCCAATGCAGTGGGCAGCGTTCTTCAACACCGCTTTGCCATTGACGATGCCTAACGCATCTTCTGGGCACACCGTCACGCAAGACGAGGAACCAATACAGCGATAGGGATCAATCACCGGATGCAGCGAAGGCGGCTCAGCCAAGCCGCTTTCAATCGACTCCTGCAACTGCGCTTTGTCGACAGCCTGAACTTTTTTCTGTCGCCTCAGGTAGAGCACCATGACGGCGACGATCACCGCTGCATAAAGGTAAAGGTAATTCATGGCAAGCCCGCACAAGCTCTAGGGCTTAACGGCTTCCTTGATTTCAATTTGCAGACCACTTGTGCCCACGCTGACAGTCGCAGTTTGGCCCGTCAGATCGCCAGGCTGTGGCATGGCGTTGCCACTGCGGCTGATACGCGCGCCCACAATCACTTTGCTTGCGCCAGACAAGGCGTTCGCTGGCGACATGGCCATGCTGTCGTCCAGCGTGAACTGCAGCGGCAGGTCTTTCACTTGCTTGCGCAAGATGGCCAGCGGCATGCGCGAGCCTTCAGCAGGGCGGGCAAACACGAACACGGTGTCGTCCGGGCTGGCCTGTTTGGCCAGAGCAGACGCCAATGTCACGGTACCGCTCACTGACCCTTTACCCGCAGCGGCCGGCTGCTTGGCAGCGCCATCCAGGGGCAGTGGTGCAGCAGGCAGGCCGGCCAACTGCCGCGCCTCTGCCAGTGCGGGTTGAATCTGCTGGACAAACGCGTTCTCGGGCGGTGCCGATTTCGCCGCTTTTTCCCAGAACTTCACTGCGCCTGCGTAGTCTTTTTTGTCAAACGCATGCGTGCCCGCGAGGAACAAGGCCTTGAGATTCGTGGGCTCGAGCTTGAGGGCCCGTTCCACATACTTCATAGGCTCGCCATCCAGCGTGCGGTTGTTATTGACGGCCAATGCATCGGCGTAATCAGCGACCAGCGTGGCGTCATCTTTGCGCAAGTTCATCGCTTTTTGGTAGGCCTTGAGTGCGTCGTCATGACGGCCCAAAACACTGTAGGTGCGCCCCAGCATGGACCAGCCATCCGCATCGTCGGGCTGCGCCTTCAAGCGCTCTGCCAATTTTTCGACCATTGCCGAGATTTGCGCATTGTCCGTGGGGTGTGCTGCGCCATCGCCTACCGCTTCGGCCACAGCGCCACCGGGTTGCACCGGGGTGCCCTTCCACACATAGCCCGCGCCAGCCATCAGAACAACCAACACGGACAGCATGGCCATCAAATTGAGCGGCGGTTTTGCACGCGCTGCGGTGGCCACGGCAGGTGCTGGACCTGCGGCGACGGCCTCCACGGCTGAAGTTACCGGTAGCGCGGCACCCGAGAGCACCAGATCCAGCAGACGACGCTCCAGCGTGGCCTTGCCTTCATCGTATTGCACCTGCGACATGACACCCGAATCGTGCAGCTCCTTGAGCTGAGCGAGTTGGCGTTTGATGGTGTCGATCGGGTTTTCCATGGATGGGGTACTCATTGGGGATCAGAAAAGATTAGGGGGGAAATTAGGAAAGATGCGGGTCATTGACCGCTTCACCCGGCTCCGGGTCAAACTGGTCGGCGGGCATGCGGCTGCGTTGCCTGAGCACACGTACCAGCACAAACAGTCCGATCAGGACCATCGCGCCAGGCCCTACCCACAGCAAGACCGTGGTGGATTTGAAAGGGGGACGGTACAAAACAAAATCACCGTAACGGGCCGTCATGTATTCAATCACTTGCTGTTCGCTCTGCCCTTTTTGCAGCAGCTCACGCACTTGCCCACGCAAGTCCACCGCCAGGTCGGCATGCGAGTCTGCGATGGTCTGGTTCTGGCACACCAAACAGCGCAACTCGCTGGCGATGCGCATCATGCGGGCTTCGAGCTCAGGGTTATTGGAGGCGGGTTGCGCCTCGTTGGAGTGTGCCAGCGTCAGGTTCAGCGCCAGAACCAAAAGAGTCAACCATTTAGCCATTGAGTTTCCTCACCAGGGGTTCGATTTTCGTGCGCAGGACTTCTTCGGTGACCGGCCCAATCTGCTTGAAACGCACCACACCTTCGCGGTCGATGATGAATGTTTCTGGCACACCATACACGCCGTAATCAATGCCAACACGGCCATCGTGGTCAAACAGCGACGCGTCGTAAGGATTACCAAAACTACTCAGCCATTTCATGCCGGCCATGCGCTCATCTTTGTAGTTCAAGCCGTACACCGGCAGCAGTTTTTTGCGCGAAAAGGCCACGAGCAATGGATGCTCTTCGCGGCACGCCACGCACCAAGATGCCCAGACATTCAACATCCACACCTTGCCGAGCATGTCTTCACGGCGAATTGTTTTTTCCGGGTTGTCCAACAGGGTCAACGCAAAGGCCGGTGCAGGCTTGCCAATCAGAGGCGACGGCACTTCCTTGGGGTCAAGGCTTAGCCCAGCGCCAAGGAACACCACCAGCGTCAGAAAGATGGCCAACGGAATCAAAAAACGCACGTACTTCATGCGATCACCTCTTTTTGTTTGCGGCGATAACGGCGGTCCATCACGGCCAGCAATCCGCCACCGGCCATCAGCAAGCAACCACCCCAGATCCAGTCGATAAAGGGTTTGACATACACCCGCACAATCCACGCGCCGCCTTCGACTTCCTCCCCCATAGAGACATACAAGTCTCTGGTCAATCCTGCGCTAATGGCCGCTTCCGTCATGGGATTTTGCTGCACGCGATAGATGCGTTTTTCGGGTTGCAGGTCGTCAACATGGGCACCATTGCGGGTGATTTCCATCTGCCCTCGCGAGGCAACATAGTTAGGGCCTTGCACTTCTTTCATGCCCTTGAACGTAAAGGTGTAACCACGCACCGTGGTGCTGTCGCCGACACTCATCTTGACATCGCTCTCCACCTCATACGTCTTGACCATCACCACGCCAAAGGTAAACACGGCCACGCCGATGTGCGCCACCATCATGCCCACAATGGCACGCGGAAGTTGCTTCCATTTGCGGCGAATGTCAGCCAACCCTTTACCGTCAGGTCGAATGCGCTCCCACAGGTCGGTGGCCACCGAAGTGAATATCCAATAGGCCATCAACAAGCCACCCGTTGCCAATGGTCGAATCTCGCCTGCCAACAAACCCGTAAGAAGCGCCGCCACGACGGTGACGCCCATCGCCCAACGCAAACGCAACACCAAGGCCGGTACATTTGCTTCTTTCCATCGCGCCATGGGGCCAATGCCCATCAAAAATATGGTGGGAACCATTAGCGGCATAAAGACGTTGTCAAAGTAAGGCGGGCCCACCGAAATTTTTCCCATGCCCAATGCATCAAGCAGCAGGGGGTACAAAGTCCCCAACAGCACCGCGCCGGCTGCCACCAAAAACAACACGTTGTTGGCCAACAATGCCGTCTCTTTGGACAACAAGGCGAAACGCGCACCGAGGCCCACCTTGGGAGCACGCCACGCATACAACGCAAACGATGCGCCAAGCACCACGGTCAGAAACGCCAAGATAAACAACCCGCGCCGTGGATCGGTCGCAAAAGCGTGCACCGACGACA
>JBEEJM010000289.1:0-4872 GCA_041169205.1 Pseudomonadota bacterium
ATGTTGCGCAGCGTCCATGCGGTTGCTGCGCGCACTTGGCGGGTGATTTCATCCAGGGTGACGCTGGGGCACAGCGCGTAATTCACCACCACGGTGGTGATGCCTAGCGGCTGCAGGCCGAGCGCTACGCCGCTGAAATCTTTGGAAGAAAAAGCGCGCCAGTAGCCGCCGTGCAGAAACACAAACACCGGGGCGTTGGGTGTGTCGGCGGGAAATATGTCCAGCGTTTCCGCAAGCGTGGGGCCGTAGGGCACGTCCAGCGTGCAGCGCAGGGTGGCTCTGGCCTTGTGTGCTTGCTCTGCGTAGTGCTGCCCCGGGTTGCTTCCGGGTGGCAGGGCCACAGAGGGGTTGTACTGCGCATCGATCTGCGCTTGGGTTACAAATTCACGGTAGAGAGATCGCATGGGCGCATTATGCGACCCCGCTTTCCCTCCCGGGGCAAGCTAGTTCAGCAGGTAGGCGTCGGCCATGGCTTCGAAGTCTTCGGCGTCAATGGCGGCGTCAAACGCGGCGCGTGCGGCCTGGGCTTCTTTGGTCAGGGGGATCAGCGGTTTGTCCAGCGGACGCAGCTTGTGGCGGCGCAGGCCGCGCAACTGCTGCGAGCGCTCCATGGTCTGCAGCACCAGCTCGGGCTCCATCATCAGGCTGAAAGGGTTGAGGTCAGCGGCAGTGGTTTTCATCAGGCTTCTCCAGTCAATCGGTGCGCCGCAGAGGCTTTGGCGCTTATGGCAACTGTAGTCACCCCATTCAAAAACTGGAGTCGGGCGCAGGCTGTAATCCGTGTAGGAAAAAGCCTTACACGGCGCGCTCTACATCAACCGCACTTTGACGCTTTTGCCCTTGATTTTTCCGGCGTTGAGCTTGGCGCAGGCCTGCTGGGCCACGCTGCGCGCCACGGCCACAAAGGTGCAGAACTCGGTCACCTGAATCTTGCCAATCTGCTCCCGCGTGTAGGCCGGGCCGCCTTCGGTATTGGTCAGTGCGCCCAGCACATCGCCGGGGCGGATTTTTTCTTTGCGGCCACCCAAAATTTGCAAAGTCACCATGGGCGGCAGCAGCGGCCCGGTGCCGGTGGGCGTCAACTCTTCGAGTTTGAACCACACCGACGGTGCGTTTTGGTACTGCTCAATTTTGCCGACCGCGCCCATCTCATTCATGCTGGCCAGGCTCAGCGCCAAGCCGGATTCGCCTGCGCGCCCGGTGCGCCCGATGCGGTGCACATGCACTTCGGGGTCGGGGGTGATATCGACGTTAATCACCGCTTCCAGTTGGTTGATGTCCAGGCCGCGCGAGGCCACGTCGGTGGCTACCAGTACCGAACAGCTGCGGTTGGCAAACTGCGCCAGCACCTGGTCGCGTTCGCGCTGCTCCAGGTCACCATGCAGCACCTGCGCGCTAAAGCCCTGGGCTTGCAAAAGGGCCGCCAGGTCGTTGCACTGCGCCCGCGTATTGCAAAACGCCAACGTGCTCACCGGGCGAAAGTGGTTGAGCAGCAGGCCCACGGTTTGCAGGCGGTCACCGCGGGTGACCTGGTAAAAGCGCTGGGTGATGGTGCTCTCGGCCACCGGCGCTGCAATTTTGATCTGCTGCGGATCGCGCATGAATTGGCGTGCTAGCTTTTCAATGCCTTCCGGGTAGGTGGCGGAGAACAGCAGGGTTTGGCGGTCTTTGGGGCACTTCTTGGCCACGGTGGCGATGTCGTCAAAAAAGCCCATGTCCAGCATGCGGTCCGCCTCGTCCAGCACCAGGGTGTTCATGCCTTCGAGCGTCAGGTAGCCGCGCTCCAGCAAGTCCATCACCCGGCCCGGCGTGCCCACCACAATGTGCGCGCCGTTCTCCAGACTGGCACGCTGGCCCCGCAAAGGCACGCCGCCACACACAGTGACGACCTTGATGTTTTCTTCGGCGCGGGCCAGGCGGCGAATCTCCACCGTGACCTGGTCGGCCAGTTCGCGTGTCGGGCACAGCACCAACGATTGCACCGCAAACCAGCGCGGGTTGAGCTTGGCCAGCAGTGCCAGCGCAAAGGCGGCGGTCTTGCCGCTACCGGTCTTAGCCTGGGCGATCAGGTCTTTGCCCGCCAGGGCGACGGGCAGGCTGGCGGCCTGAATCGGGGTCATGGTGTCGTAACCCAGTTGGGTCAGGTTGGCCAGAACGGCGGGCGAGAGGGAGAGAGAGGAGAAAGCAGTCATGCCCCGATTATCGACGCTGGGGATCTGGATCGGTTGTTGCGTGACCCACGGGAATCAGACGCTAAGATAGGCTTTTCGGAACTACCTAGGGACCCCCAATGACAACCATCGAAAGAACAATCATTGGATTTTTGATTGGAATCACCATCGGCGCGAGCGCACTCGCGTTGGAGCCGACCAAGGGCAAGGTTGTGCTGACAATTTCCGGAAAAATCAGCGAGAAGAACGCCCCCACTTCCGCCAACTTTGACATGGCAATGCTGGAAAAATTGCCTCAGAAAACATTCACAACGCTAACGCCATGGGACAAAGCACCCATTCGGTTTACGGGCCCCCTGCTGCGGGACGTTCTCGCAGCGGCCAAGGCCCAGGGTGCGGTTATTAATGCCTCTGCGCTTAACGACTATCAAACCAGCATTCCGTTTGAAGATTCGCAAAAATTCGATGTCATATTGGCCCACAAGATGAATGGCGAGCCGATACCTGTGCGGACCAAAGGCCCCCTCTTTATCGTTTACCCCTTTGACGACAAGGCTGAACTGCGCGCTGCGGTTTATTACGAGCGGTCCGCGTGGCAGCTGAAGTCACTCACGATTGAATAGCACTCCATGACGCAGGCTAGCAAGAGCGATCGCCACCTGCTGTGGGTGACTCTTGGAACAGCCGCGCTGGCGCTTGTCATGGTGGTGTTGTTGGTGTTCGAAGTTGCCCAACGGCGCGAGATAGAAAAATCCCAAGGATTTCGTTCAGACTCCGTCACCGCGCTTGCCTTTCAGTTTGAGCGCGAGTTTTTGCGATTTCGAAGCGAACTCCATGATGCGGTCAATGGCCGGCTTCGTCCGGACGCCGATGTGCTTTCGCTTCGGTATGACATTTTCCTAAGCCGACTGACGTTGCTCCGGGACAGTCCCAGTCTTGGCGTGCTGATCAATCGTCCGGAGTACGTGTCCGTGATGCCCAAGTTGGTCGCGTTGGTGGAGCGTGCCGATGTCATCATGGGGCGGCCGACATTGCGCCCGACGGAGCTCGCAGATTTACTGGCGGAGTTCCAGTCATTGGGCCCCGATGTCCAATCGCTAAGTTTGGCCTCCAACTCCGAAGTCACCTACTTTTTGGAGATGCAAACCAATGCGGTGCTCGCGCAAAATGCGCTCATTATTTGGCTCACGTCAGCGATGCTGGTGTTGCTGCTTGCTGCCGGAGTTACGCTCGTTAAACGGCAAAGGCATCAGGAGGTTGAACGCCTCTACTTGACTCAATTGACGGAAGACCTGCGCTTGGCCAGCACACAAGCCAAAGCTGCGAATCAGGCAAAAAGCGAGTTTTTGGCCAACATGAGCCATGAAATCCGAACGCCCATGAATGGAGTGATCGGAATGACGGATCTGGCATTGGAAACAAAACTAGACCCCGTCCAACGCAGCTACCTGGAAACGGTCAAAGGCTCTGCGGTCGCTTTGATGGCAATCCTCAATGACATTTTGGATTTTTCAAAGATTGAGGCCGGGAAACTGGATGTCGAAAAGATTCCCTTTGACCTCGGTCGCGTGGTGAAAGAAGTGACCAATTCTCTCGGGCCCCGCGCCGTGAAGAAGGGCATTTCTGTTCGATATGACTTACCCGCCGATCTGCCCAGCAGCCATATGGGCGACCCTGGTCGCATTCGGCAAGTGCTTACCAATTTGTGTGACAACGCCTTCAAATTCACCAGCCGCGGTGAAATTTGCATCACCGTGCGACGCAATGGGGATGTGTTGGATGGCGATGAAATAGAAATAGCCGTATCAGATACGGGAGTCGGCATTCCGGTTGCCAAGCAGAAGCTGATATTTGCCGCATTTTCCCAAGTGGACGCATCGACGACCAGGCAATACGGCGGCACCGGTTTGGGACTGACGATTTGCACCCGTCTTGTGGAGTTAATGGGTGGACGAATTTGGGTTCAAAGTACGGTAGACGTCGGCAGTACTTTTTCCTTCACACTGCGACTGGGCCAAGATGCCGCGCTCAAAGCGCGCGAACTATCCATCGACAGCAGTACGGCCCATGCGCCAGTGGTCAGCGCGCCAGGATCCGCTTCAGTAGAGGTCAAACCTCTCTTGATCATGCTGGTTGAGGACCATGCCATCAATCAGCTGCTTGCGACAACATTACTTAAAAAATGGGGCCACGAAGTGGTCTTGGCAAACAATGGGCTCGAAGCCGTTGCGCTCTATCCGCAACGTGCTTGGGACCTGATCTTGATGGACATGCAAATGCCCGTTATGGGCGGAATCGACGCCACGGTTGCGATTAGAAAGCTGGAGACGGACGGAAGAAGAGTCCCCATCATTGCAGTGACGGCCAATGCCATGGAATCCGATCAAGAGGCATGCCGATTGGCCGGTATGGACGACTATTTGTCTAAGCCGTTCAGCGCTGTGTCACTCCAAGAAAAGCTAAAGCGGTTCACTCCTGTGTTTGGTGAGGTTTAGGCCATGGGTTTCTTTCATTCGAATGTTTTTTGGGCTCACCGTACCTCCCTTCGGACGATCCCCCTGCTTGCCGCGCTTCTGCTGACCGCCTGCGGCACCACCATGGTCAACCCCGTCACAGGGCAAACCGAGCGCACAGTGATGGACGAATCCACCGAGATTGCCGAGGGCGCCAAAGCCCACCAGGGCGTGCTGCAGGAGTACGG
>JBEEJM010000290.1:0-2796 GCA_041169205.1 Pseudomonadota bacterium
ACCAACACACTGGAGCCCAAAGCATGAGCCTTCCCACCCTAGCCGACATTGAAGCCGCCGCCCAGGTGGTGTACCGCGAATTTGCCGCCACGCCGCAATACGCCTGGGGCCTGCTGGCCGAAAAGCTGGGCACGCCCTGCTGGGTCAAGCACGAGAACCACACGCCCGTGGGGGCCTTCAAAATTCGCGGCGGGTTGACCTACTTTGACCAACTCGCCCAAAAAGGCGCAATGCCTGCCGAAGTGGTCAGCGCCACACGCGGCAACCATGGCCAGAGCATTGGCTGGGCCGCCCGTGCGCATGGCGTGAAGTGCACCATCGTGGTACCGCACGGCAACTCTTCTGAAAAAAATGCCGCCATGCGCGCTCTGGGCGTGTACCTCATCGAGCACGGCACCGATTTTCAAGAAAGCCGTGAATATGCCTTGCGCCTGGCGCAGGAACGCGGCGCCCACATGGTGCCCAGCTTTCACCGCGACTTGCTGCGCGGCGTGGCCACCTACTGGTGGGAGCTGTTCAAGGCAGTGCCGCAGCTTGATGTGGTGTACGTACCGATCGGCCAGGGCTCGGGCGCGTGTGCGGCTATTGCGGCCAAACGGGCACTGGGCCACCCGGCGCGCATCGTGGGCGTGGTGAGTGCACACGCCACCACTTATGCCGACTCGCTGGCCGCAGGCCACGTAGTAGAAGCGCCGGTGACGACCCAACTGGCGGACGGCATGGCCTGCCGCGTCGCCGACCCCGAGGCACTGCAGGTGATGCTGGGCCAGATCGACCACATCGTACGGGTGACGGATGCCGAAGTGGCCCAAGCCATGCGCGACCTATTTGCCTGCACCCACAACGTGGCCGAAGGTGCAGGTGCCGCCAGCTTCGCGGCGGCCATGCAAGAGCGCAGCAGCCTTCAAGGCCAGACCGTGGGCATCACCCTGTGCGGCGGCAATGTGGACAGCAGCGTTTTTGCAGAAGTGCTACGGAAACTATAGCTTGCTGCGCTTATTTCACGGGGGCTGGGGGCTTATTTGGCTATAAATTTGCCGATCTGCAGCTGCCCATTCCCATGACGCTTCTGACTCAAGACGGCGTGGCGCTTAGCGCAGCGGCATCAAGGAGGAGCGAAGCGGGGGACAGCCGCGGAGCTGAGTGCCACGTCGGCCGGAGTCCCGCGTGCCTTCTTGGAAACGACAGCTCCTGGCCCAAGACCCTTACCGCAGCAAGATCAGCACAGTGCCCGCCACCGTGAGCGCCGCGCCCACCCAGGCACCCGGTGCGGGCGCACGGCGCAAACGCCACCACAGCAAAGGCAGCACCAACACCGGCGTGACTGACGACAAAATGGCCACCATGCCCACGTCGCCTTTGCGCAAGGCCATCATGATGAAGGTCATGCCCACGCCCATGCCAATCACCCCGTTGATCGCGGTTTGCGCCAGCACCCGGGCATTGGGCTTCTGGTGCGCGTGCGCCGCAGGCAAGCCCAGCCACAACACCAGCACATGCGCGGCCGTGGCCACCGAGACGCGCACCGCAGACGCGGCAATCGGGTCCACCGCCAGCCCCACGGCGGAAGCACTCATGACCGGCTTGGCAATCAGCGTGCTTATGGCCTGACACAGCGCCGCTGTGAGGCCCAGCACCACGCCCAGTTTGAGCGAGCCGTGGTCGGCCTCCCAGTCATGCTGATCCTCCTTGTGGCGGCCCAGCACGATGGCGCTCATCACCCCCGCCACGGTGAGCGCGCCACCCACTGCCGCCTGCAGCGCCATGCGCTCACCCAGCACCACAAACCCCAGGAAGGCGCTGAACGCGGCGTGCATGGCAAACAGCACACTGGAGCGCCGTGGTCCCAAGCGCTGCGTGGCACCGAACAGCGCGGTGTCGCCTATAAAAATGCCGACCAAGCCACTGAGCGCCAGGGTGCCATTCACATCCCACGACAGCGTGCGCCAGCTGCCGGTGAGCAACACCACCGCCCACAGCATCACTGCCACGATGCCCATGCGCCAGCGCGTAAAGGCAAAAGCCCCCAAGTGCCGCACAGGAGTGACGGCCAGCAGACTGCTGGTGGCCCAACAGGCAGCGGCACCCAGTGCAAACAGGTCGGTCAACGCAAACATAGGCTCCATTGTCGCCGCAGTTGGCCCACATATTGCTATCAAAATAATAGCTACTGTCGCACGACGGACAAGGGCTAGAGGCCAATTTCGCTTAAATTTGCGACATGGGAACACTTTATTTGGTCCGCCACGGACAAGCCTCGTTTGGCGCTGCTGACTACGACAACCTGAGCGCGTTAGGCCAGCGCCAGAGCCTGCGGCTGGGCGAAACCTTTGCAGAGAAAGGCGTGCAGTTTGAAGCCGTGCTGACCGGCACCCTCAAACGCCACGCGCAAACCTGGGCCGGCATTGCAGAAGGTGCAGGCCTGAACTTAGCTCCCCTACTCTGGCCCGGCCTGAACGAATACGACAGCGAGGCAGTGATCAAAAGCATTCACCCCGCGCCACTGGAAAAGCCCGACACCCCCGAGCGCTACCGCCACCACTTTCGGCTGCTGCGCGACGGCCTGACCCAATGGATGAACGGCGTCGTCAGCCCCCACGGCATGCCCAGCTACACCGAGTTTGTGCACGGTGTCAGCAGTGCGCTCGAGCATGTGCGTAAACACCACAGCGGCAATGTGCTGCTGGTGAGCAGCGGTGGCCCCATCGCCACCGCCGTGGGCCATATTCTCGGCACCACACCCGAGGTCACCATTGAGTTGAACCTGCGCATTCGCAACAGCGCGGTGACCGAGTT
>JBEEJM010000291.1:0-12429 GCA_041169205.1 Pseudomonadota bacterium
AAGATTGTTCAATGTATCGGTGCGGTGGTGGACGTGGAATTTCCACGTGACCAGATGCCCAAAATTTATGACGCGCTCAAAATGGACGGCTCCACGCTGACCCTTGAAGTGCAACAGCAAATGGGTGATGGCATCGTCCGTACCATTGCGCTGGGTTCTTCTGACGGCCTGCGTCGCGGCATGGTGGTGCAAAACACCGCTAACCCGATCATGGTGCCGGTTGGCAAGGCCACACTGGGCCGCATCATGGACGTGCTGGGCGCACCCATTGATGAGCGCGGCCCTGTTGCTGCTACCAAAACGGCTTCGATTCACCGCAAAGCCCCAACCTATGACGAGCTGAGCCCATCACAAGAACTGCTGGAAACCGGCATCAAAGTGATTGACTTGGTTTGCCCGTTCGCCAAAGGCGGCAAGGTGGGCCTGTTCGGTGGTGCTGGCGTGGGCAAGACCGTGAACATGATGGAACTCATCAACACTATCGCCAAGGCGCACAGCGGCTTGTCCGTGTTCGCTGGTGTGGGTGAGCGTACCCGTGAAGGTAACGACTTCTACCATGAGATGGCCGATTCCGGCGTGGTGAACCTCGAGAACCTCGAAGAGTCCAAAGTCGCCATGGTGTACGGCCAGATGAACGAACCCCCAGGCAACCGTCTGCGCGTGGCTTTGACCGGTCTGACCATTGCGGAGTCCTTCCGTGACGAAGGCAAAGATGTGCTGTTCTTCGTGGACAACATCTACCGCTACACATTGGCTGGCACCGAAGTGTCCGCGCTGTTGGGTCGTATGCCTTCCGCTGTGGGCTACCAGCCTACACTGGCCGAAGAAATGGGCCGCTTGCAAGAGCGTATTACGTCCACCAAAGTGGGTTCCATCACGTCCATCCAGGCCGTGTACGTGCCCGCGGATGACTTGACCGACCCCTCTCCTGCGACCACCTTTGCGCACTTGGACTCCACCGTAGTGTTGTCCCGTGATATCGCGTCGTTGGGTATTTACCCCGCTGTGGATCCTTTGGACTCCACCAGCCGCCAGCTCGACCCGTTGGTCGTGGGTCAAGACCACTACGACACCGCACGTGCTGTGCAGGGTACGCTGCAGCGTTACCGCGAACTGCGCGACATTATTGCGATCATGGGTATGGACGACTTGGCTCCTGAAGACAAGCTGGCCGTGGCCCGTGCCCGTAAGATTCAGCGTTTCCTGAGCCAGCCTTTCCACGTGGCTGAAGTGTTTACCGGCAGTCCCGGTAAGTACGTGACTCTGGCTGAAACCATTCGCGGCTTCAAGATGATTGTTGGCGGCGAGTGCGATCACCTGCCGGAGCAGGCCTTCTATATGGTCGGCACCATTGACGAAGCGTTCGAAAAAGCTAAAAAGATCTGATTGGCGGTAAACCATGACCACCATCCACGTTGATGTTGTCAGTGCAGAAGAGTCCATCTTCTCCGGCGAGGCCAAATTTGTGGCCCTGCCCGGTGAGGCGGGCGAACTCGGTATCTACCCGCGCCACACGCCGTTGATCACACGCATCAAGCCGGGCTCGGTGCGTATTGAAAAAGCAGACGGAACCGAAGAGTTTGTCTTCGTGGCCGGTGGCATTCTGGAAGTGCAACCCCACTGCGTGACCGTTTTGTCTGACACTGCTATCCGCGGTAAAGATCTGGACGACGAAAAGGCCAACGCAGCCAAAGCCGCTGCCGAAGAAGCCGTCAAGAATGCCAAGACCGAACTCGATCTGGCCAAGGCAACGTCGGAGCTGACCATCATGGCGGCCCAACTCGCTGCCCTGCGCAAGTACCGTCAGAAGCGTTAATCAACGTTTTTGCCAAAACAAAACCGCCATAGCAAGTCGCTATGGCGGTTTTGTTTTTTCAGGGCAAAGTGGAGTCTATTTGACGTTCAGAGCAGCACCGGCGCATCGGGCAACTCATTCGGATTGCGCTCTCCGGCCTGCAATGCAAAGTGCTGCGTCAGCACCGCACTGACTTCCTGCACGGATTCGGCCAGGCCCTGTTCAAACTGACCCGCGGCCAAGGCGGTTCCGAGTCGTTTCACCATGGCTGCCCACAGCGCTGCGCCCACGTGTTGATCGACCCCCCGATCCGCCACCAGTTCAATGGCGTGCTCGGCCAGACACAGGTAGATCAGCACACCGTTGTTGTGCGCGGTATCCCAAACACGCAAGCGCCCAAACTGGGCGAGTGCGCGCTGGCGCAGCAGGGCGGCAGTGCTGTCCGCACGCAACAGATAGCTGTTGGGCAAACCGGCTTCGACGCAGATGCGAATTTCTCCGGAGTGCTGTGTTTCGCTGGTTGCAATGAGGGTTTGCAATCGTTGTAGCGTTTGCGTGGGAAGCGTACGACGGGCATCGTCGGTCCAGCGGTGTTTAAACAGGCGAATGAGTCTGCGCATTACCAACCTCCCGAGGCACCACCGCCGCCAAAGCTTCCACCGCCACCGGAGCTAAAGCCGCCGCCGCCAGAGCCTGAACTCCAACCGCCACCACCACCCGGACCACCCCAGGAGCCCCGCCCCGCACCAGAGGCTCCGACCTTGTTCAGGCTACTGAGCAGCGTGAACGCCACGGCTGCTACACCCGCCAGCGCAGCAATCAGTAGGCTGGCGGTCATGCTCATGGCGACTACACCGGCCACACCGCCCACCGCAAGCGATCCGAGCTTGTTCCCCAGCGCCCGGCGGGCGACGTTTCCGCCCACCGCTACTGCGAAAAACAAAAACACAGCCAAGTCCATCCATTGAAAGCCTTGCTTCCCCTTTGCCGCGGTGGCACCGGGTACTGGCAACGCCTCGCCGCGAATGAGTGCAGTGATCTGGTCCACGCCCGCATCAATACCACCCGCGAAATCACCTTGCTTGAAGCGTGGCGTGATGGTTTGGTCAATCACCCGCTTGGCGGCAAGGTCGGGAATTGCGCCTTCCAGCGCGCGCGCCACTTCGATGCGCAACTTATGGTCATTTTTGGCCACAATCAGCAGCAAGCCGTCGCCGATATCCTTGCGGCCAATTTTCCAGGTACTGCCCACGCGGTTGGCGTAGCTGGCAATGTCTTCGGGCGCGGTAGACGGCACCATCAACACCACCACTTGCGAGCCCTTCGCGGCTTCAAAGGCCTTGAGTTTGTCGTCCAACGCCTGTTGCTGGGCCACAGACAAGGTGCCGGAGGTATCGACCATGTGGCTGCTCAGCGGTGGTACTGCGAGCTGCTCTTGTGCCCAGAGCGGAGACGCAAACAACAGTGCGGCAACGCACAGCCAAGGGCCACATGCCCAACCTCGACAGAAACGCATCGCCAACACGCGGCCTACTTCTTGTTGAAGTCCACCACGGGCGGTGCGCTGATGGCCGCTTCGTTTTGCACCGTGAACCCGGGCTTGGGTTGGTAGCTAAATACCATGGCTGTCAGGTTGCTGGGAAAGCTGCGTGCCAGCACGTTGTACTCTTGCACCGACTTGATAAAGGCATTCCGGGCCACCGTGATGCGGTTTTCGGTGCCTTCGAGTTGCACGCGCAGATCGCTGAAACCTTGGTTGGCCTTGAGGCTGGGGTATTGCTCGCTCACCACCATCAGGCGGCTCAATGCGCTGCCCAGATCACCCTGCACCGACTGAAATTTTTTGAACGCTTCCGGGTTATTCAGGGTCTCAGGCGTAACCTGGATCGAAGTGGCCTTGGCCCGCGCTTCAATCACCTTGGTGAGTGTTTCCTGCTCGAAAGCCGCTTCGCCTTTGACCGTGGCCACAATGTTGGGGACCAGATCGGCACGCCGCTGGTATTGGTTGAGCACCTCGCTCCAGGACGACTTGGTCTGCTCATCTAGACGCTGAAAATCGTTGTAGCCGCAGCCCGACAGTGCGCTCACCGCCAAAATTGCCAAAAACCATTTTTTCATACCATCCCTCCACTTGAACAATCCTCAAGCATACAGGGAGGTGAAATCGAGCTGCGCAAGGCCACCGCGCCAAACGCGGCAAAATGCACACATTGCCTTCAACCTTTTCTCCATGCCCAAAGCCCGTAAACACGCAGCCCTGCACAGCAGCAAACCGGATGACCTGGAGGCCGTGTTTTATGACGCCCTTCAAACCGGCGACCTGGACCGATTAATGTCCTGCTGGGCCGACGAAGACGACGTCATTTGCGTGCACCCGGGTGGGCCCCGCATCGTGGGCGTAATCGCCATACGCGCAGCGTTTGAGGTGATGTTTTCTGAAGGCGGCACTATCAATGCGCACCCCGAGCACGTTCGCCGCATCGATGCCCTCGCCAGTGCCGTGCACAGCGTGCTGGAAAAGGTGGAAGTCCTGACCCCGGACGGCCCCGCCCAAGCCTATGTGCTGGCGACCAATGTGTACCAAAAAACACCCCATGGTTGGCGCATGGTGGTGCACCACGCCAGCCCCGGGACACCCGGTGAGGCGCATGAGATCAACGACGCGCCGCAGGTGCTGCACTGAGAGAAATTTGATAAAATGTGCTCGCAGCCCCCGTCTATATTGCGTAAGCAGCTATGAATTATGTAGCGCCCAGGTGGCTCCCTGGCGGCAACCTACAAACGATTTGGCCCGCGCTGTACTCGCACCGGGTGCTGGGCCCGCAACCCCAATACCTGCGTGAGCGCTGGACCACCCCCGATGCGGATTTTGTCCATGTGGATTGGCTGGTGCAGCCAGCCAACCTGACCCCCCAAACGCTGCTGGTGATGTTTCATGGGCTGGAGGGCTCGTCGCGCAGCCACTATGCCGAGGCCTTTGCCGACTTTGCGCAGACCCACGGCATGGCCTTTGCCGTGCCCCATTTTCGGGGCTGCGGCGGCGACGAACTCAATCTGGCACCCCGGGCCTACCACTCGGGCGACTTTGAGGAAATTGACTGGGTGCTCCAGCGCATGCGCGCCCGTCACACCGGGCCCATCGTGGCCGTGGGTGTCTCATTGGGGGGCAATGCCTTGTTGCGCTGGGCACAGGAGACAGGTGACGGGGCTGCCAGCATCGTCAGTGCGGTTGCGGCCGTGAGTTCACCGATTGATCTGGCGGCAGGCGGTTGGGCCATCGGGCACGGTTTTAACCGGCTGGTGTACACCCGCATGTTTCTCAAAACCATGAAGCCCAAGGCGCTGAAGAAGCTGGCGCAGCACCCGGGGTTGTTTGATCGGCAAGCCATGCTGGCCGCCCGCGACCTCTACGAGTTTGACAACATATTTACCGCGCCCCTGCACGGCTACAAAAACACAGAGGACTACTGGGCGCGCGCCTCGGCCAAGCCCCATTTGCACACCATCCGCATCCCGGCACTGGTGGTGAATGCACGCAACGACCCCTTTGTGCCCGCCTGGTGCCTGCCATCCCAAAAAGAGGTCGGCCCGTGTGTCACGCTGTGGCAGCCCGCACACGGTGGCCACGTGGGGTTTCCACACGGCCCGGTGCCGGGCCACGTGCGCGCCATGCCCGAGGCAGTGGGCGGGTGGCTCGTGAAGCACATCTCAGCGTAAGCTCCGGCTATGGATGACATCGTCAAACAAGCCATGGCCAAGTGGCCCAACGTGCCCCACTGCTACGGCTGGTTGGGGCTGGATGCCCGTGGCAACTGGTACATGCGCGATGACGCAGCACAAGTGGCCGGAGCCAAAGGCAGCCTGCTCAAGCATGAAAAGCTGATCGACTTTATCCAGCGCAACTATGCCTGCGACGCTGCCGGTCAGTGGTATTTCCAGAACGGACCGCAGCGTGTGTATGTTGAACTGGAGGTCACCCCGTGGGTCTGGCGCATCAACGACGCGGGGCAGGTCTTTGCCCATGATGGGCGTTCTGCAGACTACCAGCGCTGCGTGGTGGATGAGCACGGTTGGCTCTATCTGGAAACCTCAATCGGTTTTGGGCTGGTGCATACCCAGGACGTCCAACTGGCCGCCGACGTCATTGATGCGGGAACCTGGACGGTGCATGAGGCCTTGCGCACGCAGTTGCCCATCCGTTACGGCTTCGTCACCAGCCCGCAGGCACTTGTAGCGAACAAGGCATAAAAAAACCGGCACAGTTGCCGGTCTTTCTAGAGGAGCCAAAGCTCCGTATACGTGTGAGTTACTTGGTCGCTTCGGGCTTTTTGGGCTCGTTGAACTTGCCCCCACCCGCGTTGGCCATATAGACCACAGCGCGTGCCACCTCAAAGTCTGAAAAGTCGCCGCCACTTTGCGCACCCATGGCACCCTTGCCCTTCATGGCAGAGCTCAGCAGGGCGTCAAACCCGGTTTTCACGCGAGGGCCCCAAGCGCCGGCGTCACCAAACTTGGGAGCGCCAGCAACACCAGCCGTGTGGCAGGCCGTACATTGGGCTTTGAACACTTGCTCGCCAGACTTCATTTCACGGTTGGCGTCACGAATCTCGACCATGCCGACCTTTTGAATGCGCTCAGCCATTGCGCGTTCTGGGTTCGCAGCGCCGGGCGCTGGTTTGTTTTCGGAAGTCACGAAATACACCAACCCGATGATGATAAAAATCGGGACGACAAAAGAGAAAAATACCGCCACCAGCAATTGCTTGGGGTTTTTGATGGGGCCGTTGTGCGCCTCTTCGTGAACAGATGCGTTGCTGTTGTCGCTCATGGTGTCCTCAAATAGTCAGGGGGCATTGAAATCAAGGGCCGATTATAGCGGGGCACTTCCTTGAAACCCCCTACAATTCAGCCACTCAATGCGGCTGTAGCTCAGTGGATAGAGTATTGGCCTCCGAAGCCAAGGGTCGTGGGTTCGATCCCCGCCAGCCGCACCATCAGAAGAGAAATCACATAGTCGGTGCCCATAGGGGCAAAAATCTCCAGCGGAGTCCGATAGTCAAACAACAGTTTGGCCCGAAAAAGACCCATCGTCAGTGGCTAGCAGCCACATTTCCCATGCATTGATATGAATAACGATCAGTTGGAAGCGCTTCGGGCGCAGATCCGGGCACCGCTGGCGGCTGACAAGGTCACCGAAGACAAAAGACGCAAAGCAGAAATTCTCGTGATGCGAAGCCACGCCAGCATTGTTGAAGACAAGCCAGGAAAACTGGTCTGCGACAGCACCTATGGACGGGGCGTTGCGGACCAAAAGGAAGCGACCCTGTTCGACACGGACACGAAGAAATCCGTCCGATGGCAGCCATACAAAAGCCATCTGGTCGCGGTTCACAGTGCCTTGTGCTGGGCCGTCTTGGGTATTTCAATCGGTTGAAACGCCGCGACATGGCGGCATTTTGGGCGACCGTATTGCACGCCAGATGCGCATGGGTGCTGGTGCATAATTCAAACGCGAAAAGAACCCTATTTGCAATTCGCGGAGCTGGGTGCAATACCAGCCACCGCACCACCTGAACTTCATGCGCGTAGTAAGCACTTTGCAAGATGACCATGCATAGTATTGGCCAACGTCCGTCGCACACGTGCCATTGCCGCGACCCACGCACTCACTAAACGCGTCATACACCCCCGCACTTCAACACTAACAAGGAAGACATCCGTGGCTGCTGAAAAATCAAAAATCATTTACACCCTGACCGACGAAGCGCCCATGCTGGCGACGGCGGCTTTTCTGCCCATCGTTCGCGCTTTTGCCGCCCCGGCGGGCATTGAAGTGGCACAGAGCGACATTTCTGTCGCGGCACGCGTGCTGTCCAGTTTCCCGGAATGCTTGTCAGAGGCACAGCGCGTGACCGACAACCTGACTGAGTTGGGTAAGCTGACGCTCCTCTCCGACACCAACATCATCAAGTTGCCCAACATCAGCGCCTCTGTGGGCCAGCTGATTACCTGCATCAAGGAATTGCAGTCCAAAGGCTATGCGGTGCCTGATTACCCTGAAGCACCCAAGACCGAAGAAGACAAAGCCATTCGTGCCCGCTACGCCCGTTGTATCGGTAGCGCTGTCAACCCCGTGCTGCGCGAAGGCAACTCCGACCGCCGTGCGCCCCGCGCCGTGAAAGAATTTGCCCGCAAAAACCCGCACAGCATGGCCGAGTGGAGCCAGGCATCGCGCAGCCACGTCTCGCACATGCATAGTGGCGACTTCTACCACGGTGAAAAGTCCATCACTTTGGACAAAGCCCGTGACGTGAAGATGGAGCTCATCACCAAGAGCGGCACAACGCTTATTTTGAAGCCCAAGGTGTCGCTGCTAGACCGCGAAGTGATTGACAGCATGTTCATGAGCAAGAAGGCCATGGAAGCTTTCTACGAAAAAGAAATTGAAGACGCGCACAAGACCGGCGTGATGTTCTCCTTGCACGTCAAGGCCACCATGATGAAGGTGTCCCACCCCATCGTGTTCGGCCACTGCGTCAAGATTTTTTACCGCGAAGCCTTTGCGAAGCATGGCAAGCTGTTTGAAGAAATTGGCGTCAACGTCAACAACGGTATGGCGAATTTGTACGAGAAAATCGCCACCCTGCCACAAAGCAAACAAGACGAAATCAAGCGCGATTTGCATGCCTGCCACGAGCACCGTCCTGAGCTGGCGATGGTGGACTCGGCCAAAGGCATTACCAACTTCCATTCGCCCAACGACATCATCGTAGATGCGTCTATGCCCGCCATGATCCGCAACGGCGGCAAGATGTGGGGTGCCGACGGCCGACTGAAGGATGTGAAAGCCGTGATGCCCGAGAGCACTTTCGCCCGCATCTATCAAGAGATCATCAACTTCTGCAAGTGGCATGGCGCTTTTGATCCCAAGACCATGGGCACTGTACCCAACGTGGGTCTGATGGCCCAGCAGGCGGAAGAATACGGCTCGCATGACAAAACTTTTGAGATCACCGAAGACGGCGTGGCCAACATCACCGATCTGGCCACGGGCGAAGTGCTGCTGAGCCAGAACGTGGAAGCCGGCGACATCTGGCGCATGTGCCAGGTCAAAGACGCCGCTATTCGTGACTGGGTAAAGCTCGCCGTCAACCGCGCACGCAACTCCGGCATGCCCGTGGTGTTCTGGCTCGACCAGTACCGTCCCCACGAAGCGCAGCTGATTACCAAGGTCAAGATGTACCTGCACGAGCACAACACGGCGGGCCTGGAAATCCAGATCATGAGCCAGGTGCGCGCCATGCGCTACACCCTGGAGCGCGTGGTGCGTGGCCTCGACACCATCAGCGCAACGGGCAACATCCTGCGCGACTACCTGACCGATCTGTTCCCCATCATGGAACTCGGCACCAGCGCCAAGATGCTGTCCGTCGTCCCCTTGATGGCAGGTGGTGGCATGTACGAAACCGGCGCAGGTGGCTCGGCGCCCAAGCATGTGCAGCAGTTGGTGGAAGAGAACCACCTGCGCTGGGATTCACTGGGTGAGTTCTTGGCCTTGGCCGTCAGCCTGGAGGATCTGGGCCTGAAAACGGGCAACAAAAAAGCCGTGCTGTTGGCCAAAACGCTGGATGCGGCCACGGGCAAACTGTTGGACAACAACAAAAACCCCAGCCCTAAAACGGGTCAGCTCGATAACCGGGGCAGCCAGTTTTACCTCGCCATGTACTGGGCACAGGAACTGGCCGCGCAGACGGAAGATGCCGCCTTGCAAGCCCAGTTTGCGCCCTTGGCCCAGCAATTGACCGACAACGAGCAAACCATTGTGGAAGAGCTGCGGGCCGTGCAGGGCAAGCCCGTCGACATTGGTGGCTATTACCTGGTTGACATCGCCAAGATGACCGCCATCATGCGCCCCAGCGCCACCTTCAACGCGGTCTTGACGGCAGCAAGCCTCTGATACGCGAGCACGCCTGTATCTGCCTGGCGGCGGGTACACCGAACGGCCCGTCACTTTGTGCGGGCCGTTTTTTTTCGTCCTGCTTTATTCAAATTATTTGAACTATCGCGACAAACAAAGTGAACCTTTTTCGCACAGGTGCTCACTAAACTTCCGTCACGTTAACACCAGGCGCTGTCCAGCACAGGCCTCTTTTCATCTTCAAACTATGTCGTCCTCGCCCAAAGTTGCTCTCTCTACAGGCACGGCCCGCTACACGGGCACCGCTATCGCCCTCCATTGGCTGTTGGGCTTGACCCTGGTGGGGCTGTTCATCATGGGCAACTACATGGCCGATCTGCCGTTTTCACCCCAGCGGCTCAAGCTTTACAACTACCACAAGTGGGCAGGCATCACGGTGCTGGCGCTGTCCCTACTGCGCTTGCTGTGGCGCACCACACACCGCCCGCCAGAACTGCCACAGGCCATCACCGCACGCATGCCGGCATGGCAGCATTGGGCACACCACGGCACCCACTATGCGTTATATGCTCTGTTTTTTGTAGTGCCCTTGCTGGGCTGGGCCTACAGCTCTGCGGCAGGTTTTCCGGTGGTGGTGTTTGGCGTGCTGCCACTGCCCAACATTGCGCCTGTTGGCAAAGAACTGGCCGAAATGATCAAACCGCTGCATGGCTTGGCGGCCTGGGCTTTGGCAGGCTTGGTGGTGTTACACGTGGCCGCAGCCCTGAAGCACCAGTTCATTGACCGTGACGGGTTGATCGGTCGCATGCTGCCTGGCAAATCTTGAGCTCTTGAACTCTTGAAGCGCTGCAGGCATACCCCCCTCTCATTCACTGAAAGAAACTGATGAACCTGTTGTTCAAATTAACCGCGCTGTCCTTGGTCTTTGTGGCGGCGGCGCATGCCGACCAAAAACTTGTCCCTGCGCTGAGTGAAATCGTCTTCGTCAGCAAACAAATGGGCGTGCCTGTGGAAGGGCGCTTCAAGAAGTTTGATGCACAAATCAGCTTTGATGCCGCCAAGCTCGACACCAGCCGCGTCAACTTCACCGTGGACATCGGCAGTGCCTCCCTGGGTGCACCGGAAACAGACGCCGAAATGCCCAAAGCAGTGTGGTTCAACGTGGCCAAGTTCCCCCAAGGCACGTTTGCCTCCAGTGCCATCAAGGCCCTGGGCGGCGGTAAGTACGAAGTGGCCGGCAAGCTCAGCATCAAGGGTCAGACGCAAAACGTTGTTGTGCCTGTGGCGATGGTGCAAGCAGGTGCCAACACCACCGCCAGTGGCGTGCTGCCGATCAAACGCTTGACCTTCAAAATCGGCGAAGGCGAATGGGCTGACACCTCGATGGTGGCGGACGACGTGCAAGTCAAATTCAAGTTCACGCTGACGGGTGTGGGCAAGCTGTAAACCGCTTCTTTTTCTTCCCTTCTTCCCTTTTCCCTTCTTCCCCTTTTTAACCCCCTGAAAGTAAAACCATGCGCAACACCCTTCTGACTCTCGCGGCTGTCTCGGCCTTGTTTGCGGGCACCGCCCAAGCGGAATCCGCGACTTACGCGATCGACCCCACCCACACTTTTGTGACCTTCGAGATCGGCCACTTCGGTACCACCACCAACCGTGGCCGTTTCGACAAGAAAGAAGGCTCGGTTCAGCTCGACAAAGCGGGCAAGTCCGGCAAAGTGGAGTTGACCATTGATGCCACCTCCATCAGCACTGGCACCGCCCCGTTCGACAAGCACCTGCAAAGCGCGGACCTGTTCAACACGGCCCAGTTCCCCACCCTCAAGTTCGTGGGCGACAAATTCAGCTTCAACGGGGACAAAGTGACTGAGGTGGCTGGCACCCTCACCCTGCTGGGCAAGACCAACCCCGTGACGCTGACGGCCAAGCAGTTCAACTGCTACATGAGCCCGATGCTCAAGCGCGAAGTCTGCGGTGGCGACTTTGAAGCCACCATCACCCGCAGCCAGTGGGGCATGGGTTTCGGTTTGAACTACGGCTTTCCTGACAGCGTGAAGCTGGTCGTGCAGGTCGAGGCCATCAAGCAGTAAATTATCCCCGTTCGCTGAAAAGGAGTGTCAATTGCAAGATTGACACTCCTTTTTTTATAGCTAACTTTGTATATTTCTCAAGGGATAATGGTTGTTTTTAACCTAACCCTTAACTCATTCAGCGTTGGACCGGGATCACCGTGCCAGCAGGCATGGCCACCGCCGTCACGCTGTTTTGTGGCGAGCCTTCAATCACCCGGTCCGAATAGGTCAGGTAGACCAAGGTGTTGCGCTTGGCATCCACCATGCGCACCACGCGCAGCTTTTTGAAGACGAAGGAGATGCGCTCATTCAGCACCTCTTCTTGTTGCACCAACGGCTTGTCGCCAAAGTGAATCGGCCCGGTCTGGCGGCAGGCGATGGAGGCCTCTGATTTGTCTTCCGCCAGCCCCAACGCGCCTTTGATACCGCCCGTTTTCGCACGTGACACATAGCAGGTTACGCCGCCCACTTTGGGGTCGTCATAGGCTTCGACCACAATTTTGTGGTCTGGGCCGATAAGCTTGAAGACGGTATCAACCGCACCAATTTCCTCGCTGCTGGCGAGGCCGCAAGCACAGACGAGCAGGGTGCTCAAGAGGGCTGAGAGCAAGGAGGGGCGAAGTTTGATGGACATCATGGTGTGG
>JBEEJM010000292.1:0-3552 GCA_041169205.1 Pseudomonadota bacterium
AAGCCCTGTCCGCTGCGCCCGTAGGCGACGGCATCGTGCGCGTTAGCCGCGAAACCAAGGGCCGGGGCGGCAAGGGCGTCACCCTGGTCAAAGGCGTGGCGCTGGACGCCGTGGCACTTACTGCACTGGGCAAGCAACTCAAGACCGCCTGCGGCACGGGTGGCACGGTCAAAGACGGGGTGATTGAAGTGCAGGGCGACCACTGTGACCGCTTGATCGCGTTGTTGCGTGCCAATGGCATGACCGTCAAACGCGCCGGAGGCTAGGCCCATGAAACCTGAAGACTTGCAATTGCTGGTGACCCGCACCATGCCTTTTGGCAAGCACCAGGGCTGCCTGATTGCCGATTTGCCTGGCAACTACCTCACTTGGTTTGCACGCGTGGGCTTTCCCAAAAGCGAGATCGGTCGCCTGCTGCAGCTGATGCACGAGATTGACCACAACGGGCTATCTGACTTGCTAAAACCCTTGCGCTCAGTCAAATTAGGGTGTGACATTTCTCACATAATGGGTCGTAATTAATTCGTGAGGATTGCACTATGTCGCTGTTACACCGCTTGAGCCTTGCGCAAAAGTTTTCGATTTTGGGCGTAATCGCAGCGGTCATGATTGGTGTGCCGTCGGCGCTGTATTTTGCAAACGCCCGCGAGTTGGTAGTTTCGTCAGAGCAGGAAGTCAAAGGAACCCCCCCCCTGGTGGCGCTGAACAAGGTGCTGCAGCTCACCCAGGCACACCGTGGCATGTCCGCAGGCATGCTCAATGGCAACGAGGCACTGGCAAGCAGGCGCCCCGCCATGCGCGATGCCGTGGTCAAGGCGATGGCGTCTTTTGAAGTGGCACTCAACCAGGCGGATGCATCGGCAGCCAACAAAAACCGCTGGACCGAGCTGCGTCAGCGCTGGGGTACCTTGGAGCCCGGTGTGGCCAACCGCCAGCTCAAGGCCACCGAAAGTACCAAACTGCACACCCAGCTGATTGCCGCCGAGTTGCTGCTCAGTGAAGAACTGATGGACGAGTTTGGGCTGAGCCTGGACCCCGATGCCGACACCTACAACCTGATGCGCGCGTCCATCGTCGACATGCCTATGCTGGCCGAAAACCTGGGTGTCATGCGCGCCTTGGGCAGTGGTTTCTTAACCCAGGGCAATCTGCCTCCCGAAGGGCGCGCTACGTTGCAAGCGCTGCAAAAACGCGTGCTGGAGTTGCAGAGTGAGATGTTTCGCAACCTGAACAAAGCGACTGCGGCTAACCCGATGATGAAAGCCGCATTGCAAACCCGCGCGGACGCCAACCGCAGTGCCGTGGATAAAACGCTGGCGCTGGCCGAGCAGGCCGTGATCGGTGCGACCGAGATCAACGCGTCGCCCACTGAATACTTTGACGAATTCACCCGCACCATTGATGGCCTGTACGAGTTCAATGGCGTCGCGATGAATAGCTTGGTCCAGGGCATGCAAAACCGCGTGCGTACCGAGAACCGCAGGCAATTCCTGTTGCTCGCCGTGCTGTTGCTGGGCATGGCTGCGGCGTCCTGGCTGGCCGTGACGTTTGTTCGCAGCATTACCGGTCCGGTGCACGAGGCGGTGGCGGTGGCGCAATCCGTGGCGGCGGGCAATCTGGACATCGACGTTACCGTGCGCGGCAGCAACGAACTGGGCCAATTGATGCAGGCGCTCTCAGACATGAGCCAGTCGCTGATTGGCGTCGTTGGCAGCGTGCGCCAGGGTGCCGAAGGGGTGGCCACGGCCAGTGCCGAGATTGCCCAAGGCAATAACGACCTGTCTGCGCGCACCGAGAGCCAGGCCAGCGCGCTGGAGCAAACGGCTTCGTCCATGGAGCAGCTCGGTGCCGCAGTGCGGCAAAACGCCGACAGCGCGCGTCAGGCCAATCAGCTGGCCCACAATGCGTCGTTGGTGGCCATCAAGGGTGGTGAGGTGGTGGGGCAGGTGGTGCAAACCATGCACGGCATCAACGCGAGCTCACGCAAGATATCGGACATCATCAGTGTGATTGATGGCATTGCTTTTCAGACCAACATTTTGGCGCTCAATGCGGCGGTGGAAGCTGCGCGCGCGGGCGAGCAGGGTCGCGGCTTTGCGGTGGTGGCCAGCGAGGTGCGTAGCCTGGCCGGGCGCAGCGCCGATGCCGCCAAAGAGATCACCGCCCTCATTAACGCCAGTGTGGAGCGTGTGGAGCAGGGCAGTGCGCTGGTAGACCAGGCGGGTACCACCATGACCGAAGTCGTGAGCTCTATCAAGCGCGTCACCGATCTGATGGGCGAGATCAGCGCTGCATCCAACGAACAGTCATTGGGCGTGTCCCAGGTGGGCGAGGCGGTAGGGCAAATGGACCAGGCGACCCAGCAAAATGCCGCCCTGGTCGAAGAGATGGCCGCCGCGGCCAGCAGCCTCAACAGTCAGGCCCAAGAGCTGGTGCAAACGGTCTCGGTATTTCAGCTGGCAACTGACAAACGCACAGGCCGTCAGCCCCTGGCTTTGCGCTAAGGGGTAACCCTTGGCGTGCTATCATATTTGATGTTAGTTTTTGTTTTTTTCTAAAGGTTAGTCATGAAGATCAAGTCCCTTATCGCTGCTCTCGCAATCACTTCTTTGGCCGGTTTTGCCGCAGCCCAGGCACAACCCGCTCCTGCGGCTCCCGTGGCACCAGCCGTTGTGGCAGCTCCTGCACCAGCTGCAGCACCTGCAAAAATGGCTAACAAAAAAGCCATGCACAAAGCTTCCAAGAAGAGCAAAAAAGCCAAGCACAAGAAAGCTGCTGCGCAATAAGCGTTTCGCTTCTTCCAAACAAAAGGCCTCTTCTGAGGCCTTTTTAGTTGATGGAGTCTGCGCTCCACAGGCGCTCGCCCGTTGCCTCCAGGTGCGTGAGGTACACCCGCACTTCAAATTCGAGTTGGTGGTAGGCCGGCTCCATGTGCATGCACAACTGGTAGAAGGCCTTGTCGTGGTTGCGCTCGCGCAGGTGGGCCAACTCATGCACCACGATCATGCTCAAAAACTCGGGCGGTGCGTCCTTGAACATGGCGGCAATGCGAATCTCGCGCTTGGCCTTGAGTTTGGAGCCCTGCACACGCGACACCGTGGTGTGCGTGCCCAGCGCGTTTTGCACGATGTGCAGCTTGCTGTCGTAGGCCACCTTGCTTAAGGGCTCGGCCCCCCGCATGAATTGGCCCTTGAGTGTCTGCACATGGTCGTACAAGGCGCGGTCGGTGCGAAGGCCATGGGCTTGTGGGTACTTGGCAGTCAACCAGGCACCCACACGCTGGTCTTGCAGCATCTGCGCGACCTTGTCTCGCGTCTCGTCAGGGTAGCCGCGCAGATAGGGCAAGGATTCAATTGCTATGTTTTTCATAGCTGCTTGCGCAATATTGACGGGGGCTAGAGGCCGATTTGATTAAGATTCCCGGCGCAAAGCGGGGAACAGGATGATGTCGCGAATACTCGCACTATCGGTCAGCAACATCATCAGGCGGTCAATGCCGATGCCGCAGCCGCCGGTGGGGGGCATGCCGTATTCGAGCGCGCGCACAAAGTC
>JBEEJM010000293.1:0-3795 GCA_041169205.1 Pseudomonadota bacterium
TCGTTCTTAATTACTTGGGCGGTCCAGCCGTCGTTGCGCCAGGTGCGGGGTTCTTGAATAGTTGTGGTTTCGTCGGTCACGGGGCAATGGTCCTTGTTTTGACGCTGGATGCTACCTGACGCACCGGTCGTGCAAGAGCCTACTCACGCTTTGGAATTGGAAAGATCAAAAATCTTGGCCATGGGCACCCATTTCTCACCGGATGGTGTCCAGGGGGTTGGTACCTGATAGGTCCACATCAGCGCTTCCCAGCGCACGAGGGCCGGGTTGCTCACTGTAGCGTGGGCCATGCGCTGTGCGCTGTAGACCGCAGGGTCCACTTCCATCACCATGAAAAGCCGTGTCCCAAGGCGGTAAATTTCCATGCCCAGTACACCCTGAACGCGCAAGTGCTCACGCACCTCGGGCCAGATGTTTTTATGGGCTTGTTCATAATCGGCAATGCGTTGGGCATCGTCAATCAAGTCCAGCGCCATGGCATAGCGGGTGATCATCGGGCTCATGACAAGGCGCGGTCCAGGTGGGTGTAGCCACCATCCACAAAAACCCACTGGCCGGTGGTGTGGGCCGAAGCATCGGACAGCAAAAATACACACATGCGCGCGATCTCTTCGGACGTAGTCATGCGGTGACCCAGCGGGATTTTTGCAGTGATGGTGGCGAGCTTTTCCTCGGCGTTGTCAAAGCTGTTGATCCAGCGTGCGTACAGCGGTGTCATCACCTCGGCGGGTATCACGGCGTTCACACGCACACCGTCGTTCAAAAGCGCGGCCGCCCACTCGCGGGTCAGCGACAGCTGCGCGCCTTTGGACGCGCAATAGCCGCTGGTATCACCCTGCCCGGTCACTGCAGTTTTCGAAGACACATTGACGATGACTCCCTTGACTGCCTTGAGGTGCGGCACACAGTAGTGCGCCATAGTGTAGTAGTGGATCAGGTTGCGCTCCAGCGAGCCCACAAAGGCATCACGGCCCGCGTCCAGCCCAATGTTGTCGTTGATGCCGGCGTTGTTCACTAGGCCATCCACGCGCCCAAAGCGCGCAACGACTTGCTCTACTGCAGCACGACAGGCTGCGTCGTCCGACAGCTCCACCTGCACAAACAGGTGCTGGCGGGCTGTGGCCTGCAGCTGCTGGGCAAAGTCATCGGACATGGGGCTTTTGCCAAACACCACGGGGATGGCCCCCTCTTGGGCCAGCGTGAGCGAGATGGCCGCGCCGATGCCGCTGGCACCCCCGGTCACGATGACCACCTTGTCTTGTAAATGCAGATCCATGAAAACTCTCGGTCAAATGTCAATTGAGGTCAATCGGCCAGGGCCTGCGCATTCAGGCCATAGCAGCGAATGGCGTTGCTGCCCCAGAAAGCTGCCTGCTCAGTGCTGGAAAGTGTTGATTCGGCCCAGGTATCGGCGATGCGATGCACCGTATCGTAGGGCGAGGAGAGTTGGCATACCGGCCAGTCCGATCCATACATCAAGCGATCGGGGCCAAAAGCTTCCAGCGCATGGTCAAAGCATGCCCAGATGTTTTGCGCGTCGGCCAGCGAGAGGCCTTGACCGTGCTGCCACTGGGTTTCCGTCACCAGCCCCGACAGTTTGCACAACACATGCGGAAGCGCGGCCATGGTGCTGATCTGGGCACGCCACCGGCTGGCACGGTCGTTATCTGGTTTCCATTCCCGCAAAGCGGGTTTTCCCACATGGTCCAGAACCAGCCAGTGCTGATCGTGCCGTCCACAAAATTCGGTCACACTGCGTAGCTGGTGGTCAAACACCAGCACGTCGTACACCAGACCGCGTTTCTGCACGGCACGCAGCCCGGCATGGATGGCTGGCGCGTTCACCCAGGCACCTACGTCCGACTCGTCCTGCAGGATATGACGCAAGCCCTTGAAGGCCGTGTGGTCACCCCACTGTTCCAACCGGTGCTCCAGGTCGGCAGCACCCAGGTCTGCCCAGCCCACCACGCCCAGAACCTCGGGGTTCTGGTCCGCCACGCGCAGCAAAAAATCAGTCTCGGCGGGCAGCGTGCGCGCCTGCACAGCCACCACCGCATCCACCCCCGCAGCACCCATGGCCGCTTCGCAGTCCGAAGGCATGCAGTCCCGCTGCAGCAAGGGCATGGCCTCGCTGATCCACGGAAATTCCTCGGCGCGGTAGCGCCAGTAGTGCTGGTGGGTGTCGATCTTCATGCCGCAATGGCTTTGGATTTGAACGTGTACTGCTTGAGCGATTCAGGTTTCATTTCAATCGAAAAGCCTGCCGCTTGCGGTGGCATATAGGCCGCGTTTTCGATCACACAAGGGTCCACAAAGTGCTCATGCAAATGGTCCACAAACTCGATCACCCGGCCTTCGCGGGTACCGGCTATGCACAGGTAGTCAATCATGGATAGGTGCTGCACATACTCGCACAGGCCCACACCACCGGCGTGCGGGCACACGGGCAGGTTGTACTTGGCGGCCATCAGCATCACGGCCAGAATTTCATTCACACCGCCCAGGCGGCAGGAATCAATCTGCACCACGTCAATGGCACCGCGCATGATGAGTTGCTTGAAGATGATGCGGTTCTGGCACATCTCGCCCGTCGCAACTTTCACCGGGTACACGCCCTCGCGGATCACGCGGTGGCCTTCGATATCGTCCGGGCTCGTGGGCTCTTCGATGAACCAGGGCTTGGCAAATGCCAGTTCGCGCACCCACTCCACGGCCTGGTTCACTTCCCACACCTGGTTGGCGTCGATCATCAGTTGGCGATCTGGTCCCAGCACCTCACGCGCAATGCGCAGGCGGCGAATGTCATCGGCCTTGTCACGCCCGACTTTGAGCTTGATATGGTTGAAACCTGCATCGGTGGCTTCCTTGCACAGGCGGCGCAACTTGTCATCGTCGTAACCCAGCCAGCCAGCGGATGTGGTGTAGCAGGGGTAGCCTTCACGCTCCAGCGTGGCCCAGCGCTCTTCCTTGCCCACGGCCTGCTTTTGCAGCAGCGCCAGCGCTTCTTCGGGGGTGATGCAGTCGGTGATGTAGCGGAAGTCGATGAGCTTCACCAATTCCTCAGGGCTCATGCGCGACACCAGCTTCCACACCGGCACGCCTTCGAGCTTGGCCCACAGGTCCCACACCGCGTTGACCACGGCGCCTGTGGCCAGGTGGATGGCGCCCTTGTCCGGGCCAATCCAGCGCAGCTGGCTGTCGGAGGTGATGTAGCGCCAGAAGCGCCCCATGTCAGCAGCAACCCAGTCCATGTCCAGGCCCACCACCAGGTGGCGCATGGCCTCAATGGCGGCGCAGCAGATCTCGTTGCCACGTCCAATGGTGAAGGTCAGGCCATGGCCTTCCTTGCCGGGCTGGTCGGTTTCCAGAACACAATAGGCCGCGGAATAGTCCGGGTCTGGGTTCATGGCATCCGAGCCATCCAGGTGTTGGGACGTGGGGAAGCGCACGTCCACGACGCGCATATTGGTGACTTTGGTCATATCAGGCCTCTACGGTCTTCTGTGTTTGGGTTCCCAGGCCGTCAATGCCCAGGTGGATGGTTTGTCCGGCGCGCAGATACTGCGGCGGTTTCTGGCCCATGCCCACGCCGGGCGGCGTGCCGGTGGAGATCACGTCGCCAGGCTGCAGGCTCATGAAGCGGCTCAGGTAAGCAATCAAGAACTTCACGCCGTACACCATCGTCGAGGTGCTGCCGTTCTGAAACCGCTTGCCATCCACCTCCAGCCACATCTTCAGCGCCTGCGGATCGGGCACTTCGTCGGCCGTCACCAACCAAGGGCCGATGGGGCCAAA
>JBEEJM010000294.1:0-6893 GCA_041169205.1 Pseudomonadota bacterium
GATGCGCGCCTGATACCCGATGAGCAAGCTGGCATCAGCGCCGCGCTGATTGCGCTGGTCGATGCCGGTTGCAACCTGGTGCTGACCACCGGCGGCACGGGCCCGGCGCTGCGCGACGTCACCCCCGAGGCCACACTGGCCGTAGCGCACAAAGAAATGCCGGGATTTGGCGAGCAGATGCGTGCCATCAGCCTGAATTTTGTGCCCACCGCGATCCTCTCGCGCCAGGTGGCGGTGATTCGCGACAAGAGCCTGATCATCAATCTGCCAGGGCAACCCAAGTCGATTGCCGAGACCCTGGAAGGGCTGAAAGACGCCGACGGCAAATCCGTAGTGAACGGCATCTTTGCCGCGGTGCCCTACTGCATCGACCTGATCGGCGGGCCCTACCTGGAAACCGTGGATTCGGTGTGCAAGGCCTTTCGGCCGAAGAGCGCGATGCGTCCGACGCGCAGCGCGTAGCGACTACTTGCCCACCAACTGATTTAGTTTTTCGGCTTCAAAACACTCGGTGCGTGCCGCGTCTTTGGGCAGGCAATTTGCATCGGCACGGTTGGGGGACAGGGCTTCGATCGCTTTCCACAGCATGGTGATCTGGTGGTCTTGGCCGGAGGCCGAATCGATCAGCCCGCGCAAGGCCTGGCTCACCGGGTCGTCATCTTGGGTAATGCCATAGGCGCTGAAGGTGGCGTCGTGGCGGGTGACATCGGCGCTCTCGCCGGTTTTGCTGGGGATGATGCGTGCCGGAATGCCCACCGCCGTCGCGCCCGCAGGCACCGGCTTGATGACCACTGCATTAGAGCCAATTTTGGCCCCGTCGCCCACCAAAAAACCACCCAAAACCTTGGCCCCGGCGCTCACCACGACGTCCCTGCCTAGCGTGGGGTGGCGTTTCGCCCCTTTGTAGAGCGAGGTTCCGCCCAAAGTAACGCCCTGGTAAATGGTGCAACCGTCGCCGATTTCGGCGGTTTCGCCGACCACCGTGCCCATGGCGTGGTCAAAAAACACGCGCTCGCCGAGTTTGGCACCGGGATGGATTTCAATGCCGGTCAAAAAACGGGCGATATGGGAGATAAACCGTCCCAACCATTTGAGGCCGTGAATCCAGCACCCGTGCGCAAGGCGGTGCAGAACAACCGCGTGCAGGCCGGGATAGCAGGTCAGCACCTCCCAGGTGGTGCGCGCAGCGGGGTCGCGGTCCAGGATGCACTGAATGTCGGAGCGGAGTCGGGAAAACATAGGAATAAGTCTATCCGTTCAGAAAAATCTCAGGTGGAGGCCTGCGGTACTGCACCCAACCGAAAGCTTGATGCGGTCACGCCGCCAAAAATCCCGTCTTCGTGGTACACGCACGTGGATTCCTCATCCCACGCCGCGCCGACCGCCACCATGAGCGGAATCAAGTGCTCTTCACGCGGATGGGCGATCCGGGCCGAAGGCGCTGACTCCCACTGCAGCAACTGCGACTCGCGCTCTGCAGGCGTCGCGCCCATGGCAGTTTGCAGCCATTGGTCAAACGCCTGCGAAGGCGCTTTGCCTGCAGGTCCGAACAGACGCAGGTTGTGGTAGCTCAGGCCGCTACCCACGATCAACACACCTTCGTCGCGCAACGGAGCCAAAGCGCGCCCCAGCGCGAGGTGCTGCGCAGGGTCCAGCCCGCGCTGCAAAGAGAGTTGCAACACCGGCACCTGCGCGTCGGGATACATCACCTCCAAGGGTGAAAACGTGCCGTGGTCGAACCCACGGTCTGCATCCAGCCGGGTTGGCAAGCCCGCTGCGGCGATCAGGCTTTGCACCCGCAGTGCCACCTCAGGCGCGCCGGGGGCTGCGTACACCACGTTGTAAGTATGGGGTGGGAAGCCGGAGTAGTCGTACAGCATGCCGGGACGCGGGTTGGACATGACGGCAAAGGCTGCGTCTTCCCAGTGACCTGAAATCATCAAAATGGTCTTGGGTGTGACACCAATCTGGCGTGGCATGTCTTGGAGCGCAGCCTCCAGCACCCGCATGGACTGGCGCATGTCAGCCATCCAGGGCCAAGGGCCACCACCGTGGGAAATGAAATAGGTGGGAAGTTTCATCGTAGGCTGCCTCGAAAGTAATGTTTCAGGTAGTTGGGGGCGTTGGACGCAATTGCAAAATAGATTTGGCGATTCCCCGCAGGATATGAATTTCTTCTTGCGTCAGGTTGGCCCGGTTGAACAGCGTGTTGAGCCGGGGCATGAGTTTCTTGGGGGCGGCGGGGTCTAAAAACTCCAACGCCACCAGGGCTTGCTCCAGGTGCCCCAGCATGCCTGCCACTTGCGCGGCATCGGCTAAATTGCCGGGGGCAGTGGCCTCGGCCAGCGCCGCATCGGCAAACCCGCCCAGCGCCAAACGCCACTCGTAGGCCACCACCTGCAATGCCGCGCCAATGTTGAGCGAGCCAAACTGGGGGTTGCTCGGAATGCTTAAACACACATGGCAGCGGTACACGTCTTCATTGCGCATGCCGAAACGTTCCGAGCCAAATAAAAAGCCCATACCTTGCTGCACGGCCACCGGCTCCACAGAATTTTCAACAAGATCGGTCTCTAGCCCCCGTGGAATATGCGTTGGTAGCTCTCTTTTTAATAGCGCTTGAAAGTGCTCGCGGGGTGTCGTGGTGGGCGGCCCGAAGTCGCGTGGTGTCATGGCGGTAGCGCACAAATGGGTGATGCCATCGAGCGCCTCGTCCAGCGTCTCGACAATGCGGCATTTCTCCAGAACGTCGAGGGCTCCGCTGGCGCGCTGGATGGTTTCTTCGCGGCGCAGCACATTGGCCCAGCGCGGTGCCACCAGCACCAGATCGTCAAAACCCATGGTCTTCATGGCGCGAGCGGCCGCGCCCACATTGCCGGCGTGGCTGGTATTGATCAGAATAAATCGGGTATGCATGGGAACGGGTAAAATAGCGCCTATTGTCACCGCCTGCATCGCCAGCCGGTCCCACCCCGTTCTTCCCCCAAAAATCTATGTCGCTCAATCTGCACCCCATGATCAATGTGGCCGTCAAGGCCGCTCGCGCCGCTGGCTCCATCATCAACCGCGCTGCGCTGGATATTGAATCCGTGCGTGTTTCGCAAAAACAAGCCAACGACTTTGTCACCGAAGTCGACCACGCTGCAGAGCAGGCGATCATAGAAACCCTGCTGACGGCCTACCCCGGCCACGGCATCTTGGCGGAAGAATCAGGCACCGAACACGGTGCCAAAGATTCCGACTACGTCTGGATCATCGATCCGCTGGACGGCACCACCAACTTCATTCACGGCCTGCCCGTTTATTGCGTCAGCATTGCGCTTTCTGTCAAAGGCAAGATCGAGCAAGCAGTGGTGTACGACCCCAGCCGCAACGACTTGTTCACCGCCACAAAGGGCCGCGGTGCCTATCTGAACGACCGCCGCATCCGCGTGTCCAAGCGCACCGACCTCAAGGGCAGCCTGATTTCCACCGGCTTCCCCTTTCGCCCGGGCGACAACTTCAACCAGTACCTGACCATGATGGGCGACGTCATGCAACGCACCGCCGGCCTGCGCCGCCCGGGTGCCGCTGCGCTCGACCTGGCCTATGTGGCCGCGGGCTACACCGACGGATTTTTTGAACTCGGTCTGCAGCCCTGGGACGTGGCCGCAGGCTCGCTGCTGATTACCGAAGCCGGTGGCCTGGTGGGCAACTTCACGGGTGAAGCCGATTTTCTGGAACAGCATGAGTGCCTGGCAGGCAACCCCAAGGTGTATGGCCAATTGGTCGGCATTCTGGGAAAGTACAGCAAATTTGCCAGCGCGGGCGAAAAAGCCACGCTGCGCCAAGCTGCCGTCGCGCCGCTGATTAGCACCAGCGAAGACGCACCTTTCTAAAGCTGCAACTCGGCAATCGGCACCGGGCGTCCAAACAGATAGCCCTGAAACTGGGTGCAGCCGTTGGCCAGCAGGAAGTCGTGCTGGCCTGTCGTCTCCACGCCTTCGGCCACCACGCCAAGGTCTAGGCTGTGGGCCAGACTCAAAATGGTACGGGCAATGGCCGCATCGTTGGGGTCGGTCAACACATCGCGCACAAACGACTGGTCTATCTTGAGCTGGTCTAGCGGCAGGCGCTTGAGGTAGCTGAGCGACGAGTAGCCGGTACCAAAATCGTCCAGTGAAAACCCCACACCCATCGAGCGCAACTCGCCCATTTTGTCGATGGCATCGTCAATGTCGCTGAGCAACAGGCTCTCGGTCAGCTCCATCTTCAGACGGTAGGGGTTGGCACCACTCTTGAGCAGCAGCGCCAGTACCTGGGTCGCAAAATCCGTGTGGCGGAACTGGCGGGCGCTGACGTTCACCGCGATGGACAGGTGCCGCGTGGCCGCATCCTCACTCCAGTGCACCAGTTGCTCACAGGCCACCTGCAACACCCATTCACCCAATTGCAAAATAAACCCGGTTTGCTCAGCCACGGGAATGAACTCATTGGGCGGCACCATGCCCCGCTTGGGGTGCTTCCAGCGCAACAAAGCTTCCACGCCCGTCATGGTGGCGTGCTGGTCCACCACCGGCTGGTAGTGCAACGAGAACTCGCCGCGTTGCAGGCCCAGCCGCATATCTAACTCCAGCACCGCACGTGCACTGGCAGCGGCCTGCATTTCGGGGTCGTAAAAGCGCAGCGTGTTGCGCCCGGCATTTTTGGCCTGGTACATGGCCAAATCGGCACGCTTGAGCAACTCATCCAGGGTGTGCATGTGCTGGTAAAACAGCGTGATGCCAATGCTCGGTGAGCTGTGGTGCCGGTTGCCTCCCACCATGAAATCCTGGTTCAGGGTCGACAGCACTTTTTTGCCCACCATTTCAGCCTGCGCTGCTGCATCTACCGGCGAGTCGCCAATGTTCTCCAGCATGATCACAAACTCATCCCCCCCCAGCCGCGCCACAGTGTCGGTGGCGCGCACGCATTGGGCCAGACGCTGTGCCACCTGCTTGAGCAACTCGTCCCCCATGTGGTGACCCAGGGTATCGTTGAGTACCTTGAAGTTGTCCAGATCAATGAACAGCAGCGCGCCGTGGCTGACATTGCGTGCGCTGAAATCCAGGGCCTGGGTCAGACGGTCCATCAGCAGGCGGCGGTTGGGCAGGCCGGTCAGCGCATCGTAAAACGCCAACCGCGAAATATCGGCCTCGGCGCGTTTCCGGTCACTGATGTCCCGGCCGATTCCGCGGTAGCCGGTGAAGACACCATTCGCATCAAACACCGGCGCTCCGCTAATGGCGACCCACATCATGGTGCCATCGGCGCGTTCGCGTTGCATCTCAAAATCTTGAAACACCTCGTGGTTGTGCAAGGCCTTGCGGTGCGCATCCCAACGCTCGGGGCTGACACCCAGCACACCCGAACCCCAACGCGTTTTGCCCAGGTAGGCCGGTGCGGGCAAGGCGCTGTAGGTCTCCAGATTGCCGTCCACCCGCACAAAGCGAAACTGAGCGTCCTGCTCCCAATACCAGTCGGAGGACAGCTCCGTCAGCGCCCGAAATCGGGCTTCACTTTGCTGGGCCACGGCCAATTGCTCGGCCACGCTTTGCAGGGATTGGCGCTCGATGGAGATGTCTTGCACGATGCCCATATCGGCTTTGATCACGCTGTCTTCGATGTGGCGATGGTTGCGTGCCCGTATCCAGATCACCCGTCCGTCCGGGCGGCGATAGCGGTACTCCACCAGCACACCGTCCATCTGCTTGAGCGAGGCTTTGACGGTGGCACGGTCTTCTTCCAGCACATCCAATAAGTGCTCCCCCAACGGTGCCTGCGGTGTGTAGGCAATGCCGGCAATCTCGCAATACCCCGGCGAAAGCTGCATCTCGGTGGCCCCCGGATACATCACCCAGTAGCCCACCTTGGCCACGGTCTCGGTCAGCTCATGCAGCTTGATCTGCCGCCTGACCTCGTCATTGACCTGCGCGAGCGCCAGTTCGCTGGCCTTTAGCGCCTCTTGCGAGAGTTGTTCGGGGGTGACATCACGCAGAACCATCTGCAAATAGGCACCGGACGCCAGGTTGACCAACACTGCGTTCATGCGCAACAGCCGGGACACGCCATCGGCCATGCACATCAGGACATCCAGATCGTTGACCCGTCCATGGCTTTTGAGGGGCAGGAGCGCCTGCTCGCGACTGACGCGGTCCAACCAGATCCCAAGGTCCAGGGCGTTGCGCCCCACGGCCTGTTCGCGGGAAAAACCCATGAGCCGCACCCACTCCTGATTGACTTCGACGATCAGGTCGTCACGCACCCGGATCAGCGCAATCGCTTGGGGGCTTTGGTCGAAAAATGCCCGGAAGTCAGCATTACTGTCGAGAGTTTTCTCCACTGAAGTTGCGGTTCTGGGCCGTGTTGCGTTTGGGGTTTGCATAATAGCGCGCCATGACCCAAGCGTCACGCACAATACCCTGCCATTCAGAGTGACATTCCCATGACCGACGCAGCCCCTCCCCACACCCCCATGATGACCCAGTACCTGGGCCTGAAAGCCGACTTTCCGGGCACGCTGCTTTTCTATCGCATGGGCGATTTTTACGAGATGTTTTACGCCGATGCCGAGAAGGCTGCGCGCTTGCTGGACATCACGCTCACCACCCGTGGCCAGTCTGCGGGCCAGCCCGTCGTCATGGCGGGGGTGCCGTTTCACGCCATGGAGGGCTACCTGGCCAAACTGATTCGCCATGGTGAATCGGTGGCTATTTGTGAGCAGGTGGGCGAAGTCGGTGCCTCCAAAGGCCCGGTTGAACGCAAGGTGATGCGCGTGGTCACGCCCGGCACCTTGACCGACAGCGCGCTGCAGAGCGAAAAGTCCGAGTCCATGCTGATGGCCGTGCACCAGGGGCCGCGCAACCGCTGCGGCC
>JBEEJM010000295.1:0-2592 GCA_041169205.1 Pseudomonadota bacterium
CTGCGCAGCGCGCTCGCGGCCTCTTTTAACGCTACGCCACAACTATGCGTTCATTGAGTCCAAAGCTTTTTGGAAACGACCGGCGTGGCTTTTTTCAGCTTTTGCCAGAGTTTCAAACCAGTCAGCAATTTCATCAAAGCCTTCTTCACGTGCTGAACGTGCCATACCGGGATACATATCGGTATATTCATGGGTTTCGCCAGCAATCGATGCTTTCAGGTTGAGGCTGGTTTCGCCAATTGGCTCGCCGGTGGCTGGGTCGCCGACCTCTTCAAGAAACTCCAGATGGCCATGTGCGTGGCCAGTTTCGCCTTCGGCTGTCGAACGGAACACAGCGGCGATATCGTTGTAGCCTTCTACATCGGCTTTTTGCGCGAAATAGAGGTAGCGGCGGTTGGCTTGGCTTTCGCCAGCAAACGCTGCTTTGAGATTTTCTTCGGTTTTGGTGCCTTTAAGACCTGCCATGATGAATGCCTTCCAGAGGGGGAATGGGTGTCGCGGACGAACCCGCTTTACCTCGTTAAGCTGTCTGCCGAAGAGTGGAAATGGAAAATTTTGCAACAGCTGATCGATTTTATCGATGAGGCTGGCTTTAGGCACTGACCAAAAAAAAAGCCCAGCGCGTCAGCGCCGGGCTTTAGGGTGTCATTGGCCATCCCGGGAAGAGGGACGGCGAATAGAGTGGCTGCAGCACGCAAGGGGGAGGAGTGCACCACAGCCAGTTCCGGAGGGCACCAAGGGGGAGGAGTTGCCGGTCCGGAAAGTCACTGCAAAGCAGCAACCTGAAACCCGTATGGTGCAGTGCGGCAGACATGACAATGCTCAATTTTGCAAACTACCCATGCAAAAAATGCATGCTTATGTCATTTGTAAACGAGTTGTATGACATGGCTGTGAATTGGAGCAGCAGCCTTTGAATACCGCCATGCAATGTCTTGATTGCAGGTGGGAGTGGACATAAAACTTCCCTCTCCCCTTGAGGGAGAGGGTGGCGCGGAGCGCCGGGAGAGGGACCAATTTTCTTTGCGCTGCATGAACAAACCCCTCTCCCGACGCGCTGTCGCGCGCCGACCTCTCCCTCAAGGGGCTACGACATTCACACATCTTGCCAATGCTGTTTTTTGGTGATTCAAGGCCCTGATGGATATATTCAGGCGGAGTGGGTTGATGAGACAAGAGATATCGCTGGGAACATTTGGGGATGTTCGCCTGCAAAAAGGGGGGTCTTTTTGCATGAACGACTGGTTGGCTGGCGTGGCGGGCGGATTTCGGTGCGTGGGCTTGGGGGCAATCGCGCCGGTGAAATGCGGATCACGCGCTTTTTGCATAATAGCCGGGTAAGCGTGGCGGAGATCATGGCGCAGGCCTTTGCCCGCACGGCGGCGCGCTGTGGCGGGCGGCATGTTCTGGCGCTGCAAGACACATCGATGGTGCGGGCCGATGCCAGCGGTGCAGGGGTGGCCTTGCATCCGGTGCTGGCGGTGGATGCAACTGATGGCGCGGTGCTTGGTTTGTGCGACGCGGAGATCATGGTGCGTACCGGCGGCGCGCGTGCCACACGCAAAGTGCGGGCGTTTGAAGACAAGCAAAGCCACCGCTGGCTGCGCGGTACACGCAGTGCGGCGCGGCTGCGCGATGGATCGACCAGCCACGCAGCGGCCTGCGTGACGGTTGTCTGTGATCGGGAAGGCGATATTTACGAAGAATTTGCGCTGCGCCCTGCGGCTGTGGAGCTGTTGATCCGGGCCGGGCAGGATCGACGCTTGCCCGGCGGCGGCACGCTGTTTGCGCACACCGATGCTCTGCCGGTGATGGGCCGGATGCAGGTTGATTTACCCGCGACGCCGGGCCGCAAAGCGCGCACAGCCGAACTGGAGCTGCGCTTTGACTCTGTGAAAATTGTTCAGCCACAGCGCAGCAAATCTGCACACTGCGAGGCCTCGGCCAAAGCCGAACCTGCACTGCCCGCACAGCTGACATTGACGGTGGTAGATGCCCGCGAAGTGGGGGTCCCCGCAGGCCAGGCCCCGGCGCATTGGCGCTTGCTCACCACCCACCCTGTACAAGATGTTGCCGATGCGCGCCGCATCACCCACTGGTACCGCCTGCGCTGGACCATTGAACAACTGTTCCGCACCTTGAAAACCCAGGGCTTCGATGTGGAAGCCACCCGCCAAATCGCAGGCGGCCCCTTGGAAAATCTCACCGCTGTGGTGCTATGTGCCGCTGTCACGGTGATGCAGCTGGTGCACGAGCGCGACGGTATTGCCAAACGCCCCATCGAAGATGTCGTCGATGCCGATGACTGGCCCGTGCTGGCGAAGCTTTGCGCCGCCAGCGAAGGCAAAACCGCAAAGCAGAAAAACCCTCACCCGCCCAATAGTCTCGCCTATGCCGCATGGGTCTTTGCACGCCTCGGCGGATGGACCGGATATTACGGCAAACCAGGACCCATCGTCATGCTCAGGGGCCTCCAGCACTTCCACGCGATTAAACACGGATGGAACCTCAGACTTGTGTGAATCTTGTAGCTCAAGGGGAGGGGTAGGGGCACGGTCCTGAATTCGGGTTAACGAGGCTTTACACGGTCGG
>JBEEJM010000296.1:0-12798 GCA_041169205.1 Pseudomonadota bacterium
CACCGCGCCTGTACGACCCAGACGGCCTGGGCTATTTGTCCGTGGGAAACGCAACCCTGGACGCGGTGGGAACTACCAGCGGCAAGGTGGGACGCTTTATCCCCGACCACTTCTCGTTGGCGTCCGATGCCGTCAGTCCCATCCTCACGCAGGCGGATTTTTTGCCGCAGATCACCGCGTCGGCCACCGGCACCGTCTCACCGGCGACGGTGATCGATGTGGATGACACCACCGGGTTCGCTGTGGGCGCCAAGGTGCGTATCCCTGGTGCGGGTGCCGCCGGTGTGGCTTTCACCGCCACCATCACGGCGCTGACCTCCACCACCCTGACCGTAAATACGGCCATTAGCACGGACTTGGTGGGCGGTGAAACGGTGGTGCAGGAGTGGGGCAGCTATATGGGTGAGCCCTTCAACGCGCAGTTCACCCTGAGTGCGCAAGAACTCGGCGGCAGCGTGACGCAAAACTACCAGGGTGCCTATGCCAAGCTCAACCCTGCGGCGGCGAGTAACCCGCTGGGTTTTGCGGCGGTCAATGGCACCACGGTGCTGGCACTGGACACCAGCACCGTGGCTACCGGTGTCTTCGGTACCGCGGGTGCATCGATTTCAGCGCCACTGGCCGTCACCCGTGGTTCGTCGCCCGTCGGCCCGTATACGGCGGTGAAAATTGGCATTGCGCCCGTCGATTCGGATGGCGTCACCATGGGCGGGGACAGTATTTATGATCTGAGCGTGGGCGGTTCGGTCAACCACACCAGCATCATGGATCCGCTGGTGCAGGCGCAGACGGAGGTTCGTTTTGGGCGCACCAGAATTTCCAATGCGTATGGCTCGGAGCTGCTAGCCCTGCAGGCGCTTGTTGCCATCCAGTACTGGAATGGCAGCAACTATGTGTCGTTGACGGACGATACCGTGACCACACTGACGGCGGGCAGCATAGTGCTCAGCGGTTACACCGGCAATTTGTCGGTCGGCGAAACGACGGTTACGGCGCCTGTGCTGGTGAATGGTGTGGGCAAGATCGGGTTGTCGCGCCCCGGGGTAGGCAATAGCGGTAGCGTCAGCCTGTCTATCAGTGCGCCCGCGTACTTGCCCAGCAATACGGCGAGGGCTACTTTTGGCATCTACCGCAGCCCGCTTCTGTATCGTCGTGAAAATTATTGACCCAGCCCACGTCGTTATTGCGTGGTAAGCTATTAAAATGAGAGCAAATTCAGAGCCTCTTTCAAGGACTGTCCGTACGTCTTCATGAGCCAAGTTCCTGCCTTCATCCTGTTCCAGGCCTCCCAGGAGGTTCGCTAGCCATGCGTTGGCCTTGGAGTCGTGTCGCTTCGCAAGACCGTTTGGTCGTGTCGTGGGCCGGCAAAACGTTGGCCTATGTGCGTGCCCGTACCGGGGCAGATGGCCAGCTTGAAGTACGGCAAATGGGTGTAGAGCGCCAAGGCACAGACAGCCGAGAGGAGTTTGTGGCAAGGCTCAAAGCGCAAGGCTTTGGCGGGCTCACCACCAGCGTCATGCTGCGCCCCGAGCAGTGCCAGGTGCTGCAGATCGCCGCACCCGCGGTCGCCCCCGAAGAGCTGCGTTCTGCAGCCCGTTACCAAATCCGCGAGATGGTCGACATGCACATTGACGACATCACCTTGGATGTGATGCATGTGGGTGATGGGCAAGACAAATCATCCAGCCAAATGTTTGTCGTCACCGCTGCCAATGCGGTGGTGCGCGAACTCATGGCCCTGGCAGACGACTTGCAGTGGCCTGTCACCGTGATTGACATTCAGGAAATGGCGCAGCGCAATCTGCAAAGCGCGCTGGCCCAGCGTGCTGGCACGCCCGACCGGGCTCAAGCCGTGCTGCTGGTCACCGAGGAGCGTCAGGCGGTGCTAACCATCAGCGCTAAAGGCGAGTTGTATTACACCCGCCGCTTGGATTTGCCTCCAGGTTTTATGGCCATGGCCTGGGGCCATGCCGCACAGGCCGAAGCGGTCGATGCCTTCACCCCGGTCGGCGAATACGTGCCCGATTACAGCCCTGACACCACGGGCTACGGCGTGGACTACGTGGCCGGCGCTGCGGGGGCGGGCGCTGACGGCGATCGTGTGCAGCGCTTGGTGGTCGAGATTCAACGTTCGCTGGATTTGTGGGACCGCACCTGGTCGGGCATGCCCTTGAATGGCCTGCGCGTTTCTGCGGGTGAGCGCACTGCGGAGATGGTCACGTGGCTGGCCAGCGAAACCGGGCAGCCCGTCACGGCGCTGGAGGTGGACGGATTATTCACCGGCATGCAGGGTGCACTGCCGCAAGACCGCGCCTATTGCCTGCCTTTGCTGGGCGCGCTGTTGCGCGGCTAAAGTTAACGCCATGCCCCAGCAAATCAATCTCTGTACCGGCGTACTTAAAACCCAGCGCCAGCGCTTTACCGCCCGCACCATGTTGCCGGCCTTGGCCGTGTTTCTGGCCGTGGGCGGGGCGCTGTGTGCGGCCGCAGTCTGGAGCACGGAGCGCTCTGCGGCGGACTACCGTCAGACGCTGGATACCCAGGCCACCGAAATTCGGAGCTTGCAAGCGGCCATCACGCAAAGCCGTGCCAACGCCGCGCCCGTGAACCCCGCGCTGGTGCAGCAGTTGCAAGACCGCCGTGCTGCGGTGCTGCAGCGAGAAAAAGTGCTGCAGGATGTGCAGCAAGGGATGTTCCGCTCGGGCGAGGGGCACTCTGATCGCTTGTTGCTGGTTGCGCGCAGTATTCCCAGTGCGGCGTGGGTCAGCTCGGCGACCTTGGATGCAGGGCGATTTGAAGTCACCGGATTTACCTTGGAGCCATCTTCCCTGAATGATTGGGTGGCCCAATTGGCGGCGAGTCCCTTGATGCGTGGGCTCAAACTCAGCACGATCACGGTGGAGAACAAGGGTTCAAACCCAGTCGCTGTGCCTGCAACGGCCAGCGCTGCCGTACCGGCCAATACGGCGGTGCCGCGTGCGCTATGGGCGTTTACTTTGGTGAGCTTGGAGCCTGTGCCCGTGGCAATGGGGGGCAAACCATGAAAAAACAGTGGACGCAACAGTTAGACCGCATCGATGCGCTGAGCCTGCGTGAGCGGGTGTTTTTGTTTATTTCGGTGATTGCCTGTGCGCTGGCGTTGGCGGATGTGCTGTGGCTGTCGCCCGCCCAAACCGCGTACAAGCAACTCGCACAACGTTTCGCATCGCAGTCTGCCGAGTTGGAGCGTCTCCGTGGCGAACTTCGCACAGTGGCGCTCCCCGTAGATCCTGCCAAGGCCGTGCGCGACGACATTGCAGTGGCAACGGAGCGGCTCGACGCGCTCAATGCAGATATCAAAGCCTTGGTGCCGCTGGACAAGAACGGTCCCGAGTTGGAGCAGGTGCTGGTGCAGTTGCTGCGCCGCCAGGATGGCTTGGTGTTGCAAGGGCTCTCGACCACAAAGGCCGAGGTTGCGCCCACAGCCGGCACCCCCGGTGCTGTGCCCACGGGGCTCACCAAACGCGGTTTGGAATTACGGGTCGCAGGACCGTATCCCGAGCTGGTGCGTTACGTTAAAACACTGGAGACGGCTATGCCCGCTTTGCGTTGGGGTGCCCTGACGCTGAAAAGCGAAAAGCAGCCACCTGAGCTGAAGTTGCAGGTGTACGCCGTGGGAGTGCAGCCATGAACCAGCGCATGATTTGCGTTGTGCTTTGCCTGGGCTTTGTCGGTGCCTTGCACGCCCAGGCCTTGCGTGACCCCACCCAACCGCCACCGGGTGCGATGCCGACCATCGGGGTTGTCTCGCAGTCGGATGAACCCTTGGCGGACGAAGGTGTTGCGGTCGTGGTGCGCGACGGAAAGCCATTCTTAGTCAGCGGTACCCGTCTCTACGGCGTGGGCCAAAAGCTGGGTGCCTACCGTATTGAGCGCATCACTGAAACCGAAGTGTGGTTGCGCAATGGTTCCGAGTTGCGCAAACAGCCACGGTTTGCAGGCATTACCCGCAAAGAATCCAAACCCATGACTGAGTGCACACTTGCTGTCACCAGCGGGAAAACCGCCAAATCGCCCAAAGTCGCTCCGTGCGCAGGCGCCCAACCGTGAGGTCTTGCACCATGCCGTACCCAGTCGTCTCTCCCTTTCAACCATCCCGCATGACGTCCTTGGCCTGTCTGGCGTTGGGTGCGGGCCTGCTAGGTGGCTGCGCGGCACCAGACCGCGCCTTGCGAACGCCCGATGTGGCGGCCGCTATTCGTGCCGAGCTGCCGCCGGTGCCACCAGCAGCGCTTGCTGGCAAGCCTGCAGCCGTGCCTTCCCGCGTGAGTGACGCTCTGGCCGAGCCCGCCGCGCCGGTGCAGCCCCTGTCGCCCGAGCCGCGCATCGACTTGCTGGTCAACAACGCCCAGGCGCGCGACGTGTTTTTGGCCATCGTCGCTGACACCCGCTACAGCATGCTGATGCACCCCGATGTCAAAGGCACGCTGTCGGTCACGCTGCGTGGCGTTACCGTGACCGAAGCGCTGGAGTCCATTCGCGACGTGTATGGCTATGATTTCAAGATCGAAGGCCGTCGCATTACGGTCTACGCGCCGACCTTGCAGACCCGCGTGTTCACGCTGAACTATCCCAACTCGCAGCGCAACGGCAATAGCGAGACACGGGTGTCGTCGGGTGCGGGCCAGACCAGTACGTCGGGTGCTACGGCAGGCGCGGCGGGGGCCGCCCCAGGCGCTTCCGGACAGTCGCAGGAAAGCAGCCGGGTCAGCACCTCGTCCAAAACTGATTTGTGGTCCGAACTGACCGGTGCCGTCAAAGGCCTGGTGGGCAGTGGCGAAGGCCGCAGCGTGATTACCAGTCCGCAAGCCGGCATCATGGCGGTGCGCGCCATGCCGGATGAGTTGCGACAAGTTGAAAAATTTCTCAAAGCTGCCCAAATCGCCGTGGAACGCCAGGTCATGCTGGAAGCCAAAGTGGTGGAGGTGGAGTTGCGCGATGGGTACCAAAGCGGTGTGAATTGGGCGGCCATGAGCACGCAGGCGGGTACCACCGTGGCCGCAGGATTGTTGGGCTCTGCCTTGACCGATCCTCTGGTACCACTCGGTGCCAATGTCATCACGGGTGTGGTGTCGGCACCGTCTGCCGCCGCGGGGGGCGGTGTGTTTGGTCTGGCATTGGCGACCAGCCAGTTTGCCGCCGTGTTGGGCTTCCTGGAGACCCAAGGCGACGTGCAAACGTTGTCGAGCCCGCGCGTAGCCACGCTGAACAACCAGAAGGCCGTGCTCAAGGTAGGGACCGACGAATTTTTTGTGACCAATGTGTCGGGTGGAAGCTCCACCAGCGGCAGCACGTCGAGCACGGGTAGCAGCACGACGATGCCTACGGTTTCGCTGACCCAGTTTTTCTCGGGAATTTCGCTGGACGTGACACCGCAAGTGGATGATGGCAACAACGTCACCTTGCACGTGCATCCATCACTCACCAACGTCACGGAAAAAACCAAACAAATTGACCTGGGCAGTGTGGGCAACTACCGCTTGCCACTGGCGTCCAGCAGCGTCAACGAAACCGACACGCTGGTGCGCATTCAGGACGGCGCGATTGTGGCCATCGGCGGCTTGATGCAAATGGAGTCCAGCCGGACTTCGTCGGGTATGCCTGGCACCGCAGGCCTGGGCATTTTCTCGGCACTGTTCGGCAACAAGGCTGTCATGGGGCGCAAGAAAGAAGTGATTGTGCTGATCAAGCCCACCATCATTCGCACGACCGCCGACTGGGAAGCGCAAAACCGCCGCACCCGCGCAGCCCTGGATGACATGGATGCGACCCGTGCGCGTCTGATCCAGCTCGATGGCGGTGCTGTGACGGCCAAGTAATGTACCTGGGGCATTTTTCACTGCGAGAAGCCCCGTTTTCGATCACGCCGGACACGGATTTTTTCTATCCCCACGAGGGCGCGCAGGCCTCGCTCAATATGCTGCTGGTGGCGCTGCGTAGCGGCGAGGGCTTTGTCAAAGTGGTGGGCGAGTTGGGTTGCGGCAAAACGGTGCTGTGCCGCCAACTGCTCAAGACATTACACCAAGAGTTTGTTACCGCCTACATACCCAACCCGGACATGGGCCCTGAGGATTTGCTGTTGACTCTGGCAACGGAATTGGGGTTGTCGCTGCCCGCAGCCGCTAGTCGCCACCAAATTATGGGCGCGTTGCATGGCTGCCTGTTGGAGCATGGCAACCAGGGGCGCAAGGTGTTGGTGTGTATCGACGAGGCCCAGGCGATTCCGGTCAAGACGGTTGAGAGCCTTCGCTTGTTGTCCAATCTGGAAACTGAAAAACGCAAGCTGCTGCAATTGGTGCTTTTGGGACAGCCCGATCTGGATGACAAGCTGGCGCGCCCCGAGATTCGCCAGCTCCTGCAGCGCATTACGTTTAGCGAATATCTCGGCCCTATGCAGGCCCGGCGTGTGCCTGCGTATCTGGAGCACCGCCTTGCCCGTGCAGCAATTGACAGTGCGGTAGATACGCGCATCTTCACCGCACGTGCGGCGATGGCCCTTGCGCATTACAGCGGGGGCGTGCCCCGCCTGATTAACGTGATGGCCAACAAATGCCTGCTACTGGCCTACGGCGAAGACGCCCTGCGCGTGACGGTGGCGCATGTGCATCTGGCAGCCAAAGACACGCCTGGTGTGGTGGCGCGCAAGCCCTGGTGGCTGGGGCTGCGCTCTGTGCTGGGCCGCATGAGGACATCCCATGAGCGTTATTAATAAAGTGCTGCGCGACCTCGACAAGCGCCAAGGTACGGCGTCTGCCGCTGCGGTGGAGCTTGGCAGCGTGCGCAGTGGAACCACAAGCGTGCTAACGCATGAGCGAACCGTCGTGCGCAGTGTCTCGGGGAATAAAACGCGTTGGTCCATCCTGTTGCCCTGCACACTGGTGGCGCTGGCGCTCGTTGGTGCGGCCCTGTGGCAGTCCGCCCCCGTAGCACCTCCACCGGCTGTTGTAACGCCGGTGGCAGTGGCTGTGGCAGCGAGCGTACCGAGCGTACCTGCCGCTTCCACCGCAGCGAGGGCACCGGCAAGCCATTTCGATTCCAGCTTGACCGTTCACAAAGACACACGACCTGCTGCCGTGGTGCTCTCTGCACCAGCACCCGTCAAACCACCGGTACAGGTGGCGGTAGCGCCGATTCCGGTGGTCGCCGCTGTGGTGGCATCAGCGCCTTTGGCACCATCGGATGTGGAGCCTCCTCCCGTGCCAGCGTCTGCGCCTGTGGCTGCGGAACTGGCGCAAAAGCAGCAATTGGCAGGGCGTGATGCGCTGGCGCACGCCCAGACGCTGTGGAACGGAGGCTCGCGCGACGCAGCCGTGGACATGTTGCAACAAGCTGTGGCATCTGCCGAGCGCGCCGCCACCAGCACACCAAGCCCTGCGAACACGCAGACACTGGTGCTCTTGGTGCGCGAGTTTGGGCGCATGCAACTCAGCGAAGGCCGTCCGGGTGTTGTGTGGGAAACCTTGACCCGCTTGGAGCCGGTACTGCGGGAGCAGCCTGAAATGTGGGCACTGCGTGCCAACGCGGCGCAGCGCATGGGACGACACCAGGACAGTGTGCATGCCTATATGACGGCGCTGCAGTCACGCCCGACAGAACAACGCTGGCTCCTGGGTACGGCGGTGTCTTTGGCGGCCCTAGGCCAAACGACCAGTGCGACCGAGATGGCAGAAAAAGCCAGCGCGGCGGGGCCGATTAGCAAAGAGGTGCAAACCTACCTGCGCCAAATGGGTGTTCAGCTCCGAGATTAGCAAAGACCGGTTTTCACTTTCAGGTGAAAATGGCACTTACACGGTGATGAGTCGCCGTGAAGATCGGTTGCCATGGTGGGGATGTTTGAACAATTATGCGAATTCTGCTGAACTTTAGTCTGCTGTTGCTCATGCTGGTGGCCGCGCTGGCCGTTTTGGGGGCAGTGCTGATGGAGAAGAACAAAATCAAACTCAAAACAGGGCCCAGATATGCCCGGTTTGCGGCAACCTTGGTGACCGCGCTGGCGTATTGGATGACCCAAAACTCCAAGCTGTTGACCGATATTGCGGGTTTGAACTTGCTGATGTTGCTGGGGTTTTTGTGGGTGCTTTTTTACTACATGGTCTGGGGCGTGCTGGTATACCAGTACAACAAGCATCACCACCGGACGGGTGACAACCACAGTTCCATGCTGTCCATGTTGTACATCGACAGCCACCCCGACAAATCGCAAGCGGACGACGACGTACCTACGGAAAAATTAAAGCTTTAACTGGCCACGCGGTGCAGCACCCGCCGGTATTGCATTGCCTCGGCAACGTGCGTTAGCTGAACGGTGTCAGACCCGGCCAAGTCGGCAATGGTTCTGGCAATCTTCATGGCTCGGTGGGTTCCCCGGGATGACCAGCCCAGCTGGGCCGCCGCAGTTTGTAAAAACTTAAGTGCTGCGGGGTCGGGCCGACTGTAGGTGTCCAACTCCTGTCCTGCCAGCGCTTGGTTGGTTTTGCCTTGGCGCGCCGTGGCACGTTCGCGCGCGACGCTACAGCGCTGGCGAATGTCGGCGGTAGTTTCGCCCCCCGGTGTGTTGAGTAGTTCGGCCGTGGGCAGTGCCGGTACCTCGACATGCAGGTCGATACGGTCGATCAAAGGGCCACTGAGTTTGGACTGGTAGCGGTGCACCTGATCGGATGTGCAGCGGCAAGCATGGGTGCTTGAACCCAGATAACCGCAGGGGCACGGGTTCATAGCACCAATCAACTGAAAGCGCGCCGGGAACTCGGCACGCCGAGCGGCCCGGGCGATGGTGATACTGCCAGTCTCCAGCGGTTCACGCAGCGCCTCGAGGGCAGCGCGGGGAAATTCTGGCATTTCGTCCAAAAATAGCACTCCATGGTGTGCGAGTGATATTTCACCGGGTCGTGGGGGTGAGCCGCCACCGACCAGGGCCACTGCACTCGCAGAATGGTGCGGGCTACAGGTTGGGCGCTGGCCCCATTGCGCCATGCTAAACCTGCCATTGAGACTGCCAATGGCAGCGCTTTGCAGCGCTTCTTCGGTGGTCATCTCCGGTAGCAAGCCCGCAAACCGTTGCGCCAACATCGACTTGCCAGACCCTGGCGGGCCCACTAGCAAAAGGCTGTGCCCGCCTGCGGCAGCAATCTCCAGCGCGCGACGGGCCCCCGCTTGTCCTTTGACGTCAGCCATGTCGGCCTTCACCCCGGCCGCCGTGGGGAGGGCAGCGGTCACACGCACCCATCCGTCGTCAGTGAGTGTCGCATCGTGTCCTTCCAGCAGTGGCGCTCCGGGCGGCGCAAAGTAGCGCACCACATCCAGCAGATGCCGCGCCCGGTAAACCTGCGCTTCAGGCACCAGGGCGGCTTCTTCGGCGCTTCCGGGAGGTAGCACCAGCTTGGTGTGGACTTGGCCCGTGTGCAATGCCAGAGCCGTAGCCAAAGCACCCCGTACCGGGCGCAACTCGCCCGAGAGCGATAGTTCTCCTGCGAATTCATACTCTGCCAGGCGGGTGCCGTCTATCTGCCCGCTGGCGGCCAGAATGCCCAGCGCAATCGGAAGGTCCAGCCGCCCGGAGTCTTTGGGCAGGTCGGCCGGAGCCAAATTGACGGTGATGCGCTTATTGGTGGGAAACTCCAGCCCCGAGTTCTGAATAGCGCAGCGCACGCGTTCGCGGGCTTCTTTGACCTCGACATCGGCTAACCCCACCAACGTAAAACTGGGAAGCCCGTTGGCCAAATGCACCTCCACGGTGACGCTGGCGGCCTCCAGACCCAACAAAGCGCGACTGCGCACCAAAGACAAGCTCATTTCAAATCCTCCCATTTCGGTGCGCAACAGGATGGTGCGCCAGACAGCAATGCACCGAACCGGTGCTTACTGATTATTTGTACAGTTATATTAACGCATCTCGAGAAAGAACGGTGCACATAGCACGGTTTTGCGTCGAAATTGTGGGTTGGCATGGCTCCTGCTTAGTCAGTCTATCTCCAGACATCCGGAGAAGCAGGGCAGCCATCGTTGGTGTCTGCAACCCATTGTTTTAAAGCAGAGGTGAACATATGAAACTCGTAACGGCCATCATTAAACCGTTCAAGCTCGATGAGGTGAGAGAAGCCTTGTCCAGCATTGGCGTACAGGGCATCACCGTCACTGAAGTCAAGGGCTTCGGACGCCAAAAAGGACACACCGAGCTGTATCGCGGTGCAGAGTACGTGGTGGACTTTCTTCCCAAGGTGAAGATTGAAGCCGCCATTGACGACGCTCTGGTAGAGCGCGTGATCGAAGCCATCGAAGGTGCTGCACGCACCGGCAAGATTGGCGACGGCAAGATTTTTGTCTATGACGTCGAACAGGTCGTGCGCATTCGTACCGGCGAAACCGGCAAAGAAGCGCTGTAACCAGAAAGAGAGCCCCCAAATGAAAAAACTACTCGTATCTCTTGCGCTGGGTCTCGGTCTGTTGACCGGTGGCACCTTTGCACTGGCCCAAACTGCTGCACCTGCTGTTGCTGCTGCCACCGCCGAAGCCAAACCGGCTGCTGCTGCACCTGCAGCGGCTCCCGCTGCTGCGCCGGCCGCTGCCGCCGCTCCTGAAGCTGCTGCCTCTGCGCCAGCCGCCCCAGTGTTGGTGCCCAACAAGGGCGACACTTCTTGGATGATGGTCTCTACGTTGCTGGTGATCTTGATGACGGTTCCGGGCCTGGCCCTGTTCTACGGCGGCCTGGTGCGCAGCAAGAACATGCTGTCCGTGCTGATGCAAGTCTTGGTTACGTTCTCGTTGATCGTGGTGCTGTGGTTCATCTATGGCTACAGCTTGGCATTCACCGAGGGCAACGCCTACTTTGGTGGCCTGGATCGCCTGTTTATGAAGGGCATCTGGGACAACACCACGGGCACTTTTGCCAACGCGGCGACCTTCAGCAAGGGCGTGGTTATTCCTGAGATCGTGTTTGCCGCATTCCAGGCCACGTTCGCCGGTATCACCTGTGCACTGATCGTCGGCTCGTTTGCTGAACGTATCAAGTTCTCCGCGGTGCTGGCTTTCATGGTGCTGTGGTTCACTTTCTCTTACGCTCCTATCGCCCACATGGTGTGGTTCTGGGCCGGCCCTGATGCCTACACCAGCAAAGAAGTGGTGGACAAGGTCAATGCAACTGCCGGCATGATGTGGCAGTGGGGCGCGCTGGACTTCGCTGGCGGTACCGTGGTGCACATTAACGCTGCTGTGGCTGGTCTGGTTGGTGCTTTCTACATTGGCAAGCGTGTTGGCTACGGCAAAGAAGCCATGGCGCCTCACAGCCTGACATTGACCATGGTCGGTGCCTCTCTGCTGTGGGTGGGCTGGTTCGGTTTCAACGCCGGTTCTGCCCTGGAAGCCAACGGCTTCGCGGCTCTGGCATTCATCAACACCTTCGGTGCTACCGCTGCTGCTGTGCTGACCTGGTCTTTGGGTGAAGCCATGCACAAAGGCAAAGCCTCCATGCTGGGTGCTGCCTCTGGTGCAGTGGCTGGTCTGGTTGCCATTACGCCAGCTGCCGGTAACGTCGGCATCGGCGGTGCATTGGCCATCGGCCTGATCTCCGGCTTTGCCGGTCTGTGGGGCGTGACGGGCCTGAAGAAAATGCTGGGCGCAGACGACACACTCGATGTGTTCGGCGTGCACGGTGTTTGCGGTGTCTTGGGTGCGCTGTTGACCGGCGTGTTCAACTCGCCTTCTCTGGGCGGCCCTGGCTATGTGGCTGACTGGGTTACGGCTACCGGCGTAACGGCTGCTGACTACTCCATCGTGTCCCAGGTCATCATTCAAGCCAAAGCAGTTGGAGTGACGGTGGTCTGGTCGGGTCTGGTGTCTCTGGCCGCTTACTTCATCGTCGACAAGACCATTGGTCTGCGTGTCAGCGAAGAAGAAGAGCGCGAAGGTCTGGACATCTCGTCTCACGGCGAAACGGCCTACAGCCGCTAAGTAGCCCCCACGCTGTCATACCAGCAACAGCCTCTATCCATTGGAGGCTGCGGCCCGGAAAGACTTCGGTAACCCCGAAGAATCTCCGGGCCATTTTTTTGGGTGAATGCGGTGCACAATTTACCCATGGAAACACAATCTTCTCCTCTGTCTTTGCAGTGCGGCACGCTGCGTTGCGACATCAAACCTGCCCTGGGCGGCTGTATTGCGGGGCTGTGGTTGGGGGATATCCCTGTACTGCGCTCCACGCCGGTCGCCGCGCTGCATTCGGTGCGCCAATCGGGTAGTTATCCACTGGTGCCGTTTTCCAACCGGGTCGGACACGCCAGCCTGCAGTGGCAAGGCACGGACCATCCGTTGGTGAAAAACTTTGAACCCGAACCTCATGCTATTCACGGAGTAGGCTGGGAGCGGCCGTGGGAGGTGCTCGACAGCAGTGACACCTTTGCACTGTTGTCCTACGAGCACCGTGCCGATACCTCCTGGCCGTTTGACTTTGACAGCTCGCAGGCCTTCAAGCTGAGTGACGGCGCGCTGGAAATGACGCTGAGTATTACCAACCAGTCCCGCGTGGAAGCACCCGTGGGCTTAGGTTGGCACCCGTATTTTGTGAAGCGCCCCGATAGCAAGATCACATTTTCCGCCCAAGGGCGCTGGGACATGGGCGACGACAAATTGCCCACCACCCATGAGAGCAGCCCTGGCCTTGACCAAGCATGCGCAGACCTCACGGTAGACCATTGTTTTGACGGCTGGCGCGGTGCGCTGCATTTGCGTGACGCGCTGATGCATGCCCGGGTGAGCTCGAACCTG
>JBEEJM010000297.1:0-4062 GCA_041169205.1 Pseudomonadota bacterium
CGGGGCCATCAAGATTCGGCCCGCCACCGACACCACGGTGTACGGCTCCAGCACGGTGCGCTCCACGCTCAATACGCTGATCCGGCAGACCAGTGGCACGCACAAGCTGGAGAACGACTACAACGCCGTAACCGCACGCGCACTGGACTCGGAGGCCGCCATTTCCTCGGCTTTGGCACTCCCTGCTTTGACCACGGTGTTTCCTGCCGACAACCTGTCGCAACAAATGAAGATGGTGGCGCGGCTGATCAATGGCCGCGCGCTGCTGGGCAACCGCAGGCAGGTGTTTTTTGTGTCGATTGGCGGCTTTGATCTGCACGACAACCTGATCGCCCAGCACCCCACCATTCTGGGCCGGGTCAGCGATGCCATGACCGCGTTCTACAACGCGACCGTGGAGATGGGGGTGGCCAGCCAGGTGACCAGTTTTACCGCCTCCGACTTTGGCCGCACTTTGGCCTCTAACGGCGATGGTTCAGACCACGGCTGGGGCAGTCACCATGTGGTGGTAGGTGGTGCGGTCAACGGCAAAGCCTTTTATGGCACACCGCCGCCTATCAATACCACCGATGGCACGGTGGTCGGTGGCACACGGGTGTACAGCGCCGAGGAGCAGTGGCATGTGGGGCAGGGGCGCTTGCTGCCGTCCACCTCGGTAGACCAGTACGCCGCCACCATGGCCCAATGGTTTGGGGTGGACCCTGTGACCGAGATGGCGGGTGTGCTGCCCAACATCAGCAATTTTGGCGTTGCTGCCGGGCACCCGGACTACCCGAGTGACCTGGGGTTTTTGGCGTAACGCTATTGTTTTGATAGCTGTCTGCGAATATTCCACGGGGATTTCGGAGTTGTGTGCCGTAGTTATTTTTTCATTTGAGCGTTACCCCATAAGCCTGCATGAAGTGATCACCCCTACGCATTGCTACGCCGTTTCAACCAGCGCATCACGCTGCCCACCACCGGCAGTTTTTCATAAAGCTCTTCGGCTGCGTCCCAGTAGTCGCGGTGCAGCGTGATGCGTCCTTCGTCGTTGAGCACCAGGTGCGACCCACCCAGGATGCACTGGGCTTCGCCCCGTTTGAAACGCCGGAAGCCAAACTGAAACTCCCAGGTCAAAAAGCACTGCGCGCCCTGCACGATGTGCCCGGTGACGATGAAGCGCGGGTTCTCCAGGCTGACATACATGTGCCGAAAAATGCGTTGAATCTCGGCCACGCCTTGCACCTCGTTGAACGGGTCTTTGAAGCGTGCGTCGGGGGCGTAAATGGCGTCCAGCGCTTGCACCCCTGCCGGGGTGAGGGTTTGGAAAGCGTCAACAATGCGGTCCACGGCGGTGTTCATAGCGTTTTCAGGTTTGCTTTAGGTCTGTTTCAGGCGGCGGGTGGCGGCAAAAAATGCGGGGTACGGTAAGAGCCGCAACATTTTCATCCAGCAGGTAAAGCGCTTGGGGAAATGGATTTCAAACTCCCCGCGCGACCAGCCGTTCAGTATCTCTTGCGCCGCTTGCTCGGGGGTGATTAACGCGGGCATTTTGAACTCGTTTTGGCGGGTCAGTGGCGTGTCCACAAAACCGGGGTTGATCAGCGACACGCCCACGCCGCGGGGGTGCAGGTCCAGGTACAGGGTTTCGCTGAGGTTGATGAGTGCCGCCTTGGTCGGGCCATAGGCCAGGCTGTTGGGCAGGCCCCGGTAGCCCGCCACGCTGCCCATCAGGCTGATGTGGCCGCGCTGGCCGGTGTGCTGCCGCAGCGGTTGCGCCAGCAGGTGCGGCACCACCGCATCCAGCAGGGTCAACGCGCCCAGGTAGTTGATCTGGTTGTGGCGCAGCAGTTCGGCCAGGTCCAAGTGGGTGGCGTCCATGGCGCGGTAGTGGCCCGCGCAGTACACCACGCAGTCCAGCGCGCCTTGGGCTAACAAGGTCTGCGCGGCGGCGTGGACGGCTTGCGCATCGGTCACATCCAGCGGCAGCGCTAGCGCGCCGGGGTGCGCATCGGCGAAGGCATTGAGCGCGTCTGTGCTGCGGGCCGACACCACCACCTTCGCACCCTGCGCATGCAGAGCCGATGCCGTCGCGCGGCCAATGCCGGTGGACGCGCCCACCAGCCAAACGGTGCGTCCGTGCCAGTCGTGCATTTTGGGGTTCAGGGCCATGGCGTGGTCACCGCTTGACAAATGAAAGCGTCACTTCGCCCAGGCCTACGCCCCACTTGCGCATGACGGCTTTGTTGAGCATGACTTTGTCGCTCATCAGGTACATCCAATCGTCAAACTGCACCTCTATCACCCGGCCATCCACTGGCAGCGCCAGCGTATAGGCCCAGTTAAACGCGTTGCCACTTTGCTGGCCTTCGGCACTGCCCACCACATCGTCTGCCTGGCCGGTGTAGCGACCATTGGCGTGGCGCGTCAGCCGCCAGATGCGCCGCTGAGTGGTTCCGTCGGAGTAGGTGAAGGCTTCGTCCAACACGCCTTGGTCGCCCGTCCAGCTGCAGGCCATCACCACGGTGAAGCGCTTGACCACTTTGCCAGAGCGGTCGGTGAAAATTCCATAAGCGTCCAGCGTGCCGTTGAAGTAGTCGCGCAGTTCCAGCACCGGGGTTTCTTTGGCGTAGTCCTGAATCTGCGGTCCGCTGCACGCCCCCAGTAACGCGGTAGAAACCACAGCGGGAAGGAGGAGCGATTGGCCTAAAAAGTTGCGTCGTTTCATGGCGTTTGTGGCGTGGCCGTGGGTTGAAGGATGGAAAAGTGCAGCGCAAGTGCCGCCAGCGCCTTGAGCAAACAAGGCAAGAGGCAGTAAGCGGCAGTAAGCAGCGTGGCGGCTTGCGCATAGTGCGCGCCGGGCACATAGCCCAGCCAGCCTAAAAGCGGCAGCGCCAGGCCGGCGGCCAGTGCCAAATTGAGCTTGGTGGCAAAGTTCCACCAGCCAAAGTAGGCCCCTTCTGCACGACCCTGGTCGCCTGCATTGGCAATCACTCCGGCCAGCAGTGCGCCGGGCAGAGCCAGGTCGCTACCCAGTGCCATACCTGACAGGGCGCACACCAGTAAAAACCACCAAACATCTCCCGCACCGAGCAAGCTGGCACCCAGGAACACGGTGACAGACAAAAGCATGCCAAAACGCCACGTACGCACCAGCCCCCAAAGCGTGACCAGACGCAACCACACGGGCATGGACAGCGCACCGCATGCAAAGTACACCCCCAGTGCGGCGGATTGCATGGCCTCACTGGCCAACAAGCGGTCTTGCACAAAAAACAGCACCAGCGTTGCGGGAATGGCGCTGGCAATGCCGTTGAGCAGATACACGCCGAGCAGGTGGCGAAATGCGGCATTGCGCCACGGGTGCCACAGTGCGGCGGGTGTGGTGGTAGGGGGTGACGCGGCGCGCAGCGGCTGTGGTGCACGGCTCCAAGCCAACCAGCCGACGACCAAGCCCACCAGCAAGAGCGCCAGCATGGCGGGCACCCCCAAAAGCGCAGGCGTGACTGCCGCCAGCAGCACGCCCACCAACCCCAGCCCTTCGCGCCATGCCACCACGCGGCTGCGGTACAGCGCATTGCCACCCAACATGGCCCCCCAAGACTGGTGCGCTATCGACAACGCGCTGTAGGCGGCATAGGTCATCACCAGCCAAAACCCGGCCCACCACAGCAGGGCGGTTGGCTCGTGCACCAGCGGCACAAACAACGATGAAAACCCCAGCGCCATCACGGAGGCAGCCACCGCGCCCAAGATCAGCACCGCGCGCAGCGAGGTGGTGAACAGGCGGTCACACAGTCGGCCCAGCAGCGGGTCAATCACGGCATCGAGTAAGCGTGCGCCCAAGAGCAGCGTCCCCAATGCCGAGAGTGACACGCCCCATTGGCGCGCATACAGATTGGGCATAAGCACATACAGTGGCAGCGCGCAAAATGCCAAAGGCAAGCCTAGCAGGCCGTAGCGCAGGCCTTCGCTCGGGGTCATGGTGTTGCACCGATTGCCGTCACGGAAGGGGACGTAGTTTTAAACTCAGGCGGCAGTGTTTGGGCTTGCTTCTTGGTGTTAAATAGGCCTACAGCCCCC
>JBEEJM010000298.1:0-3411 GCA_041169205.1 Pseudomonadota bacterium
AAGAACAACTGTTGAACGAATACAAGCCGGTAAGGCTAGCCTGAAAGATTTCGCTGCCAGAAAACCGGGGGGTGCCTCCGGCGACCTGGCAGGGGCCTCTTTGAAAAGATCAAATCCGAAAAGCCTTCCAACCCCAGCGTACATCCAATCGGCTTAACACACAGAAATCCTGACACTCCCTCAACGAACGCCTGCTGATCTGTGCCTTAAGAATCTAAATTCAAACATCCAGGGTCGGGACTTTATTGGACCTCAGCCAGCCAGACACTAAACCTTTACATTGGCCCGATACGATCCTCAGAAGACCAAACAAATCTTTGTAATGAAACAAATCAAAACCTTCTTATGGGCCTTCCTTCTCGGCTTAACAGTGTTGTGGTGGTTCACCGATGCTACTGTCTTGAGCAGTTTGGCCAACTTCTTTGCATGGCGCGGTGTTCTGATGCAGTACAGCGGTGTGCTTGCCATTGGTGTCATGAGCGTGGCGATGGTTCTGGCCGTTCGGCCGGTACTGTTTGAACCTCACCTGGGCGGGCTGGACAAGATGTATCGGCTGCACAAGTGGTTGGGCATTTCCGGGTTGGCCCTGTCAGTCAGCCATTGGCTCATCTCGGAAGCGCCCAAGTGGCTCATCGGCCTGGGATGGATGGCGCGGACGGTGAGAGGTCCGCGCCCCCCAATGCTTGAGGACCCGATTCGGCAGTTCTTTTTGGGCCAGCGTGGCCTGGCTGAAGGCATTGGCGAGTGGGCGTTTTACGCGGCTGTTGCCTTGATGGTGTTGGCTTTGATCAAGCGATTCCCTTACAAACACTTCTTCAAAACGCATCATTTGATTGCCGTAGCCTACCTGGCGCTGGTATGGCACTCGATTGTCCTGCTGCAGTTCGACTATTGGAGTGGTCCTCTGGGCCCGGTCGTGGCCGTTTTGATGGTGGCAGGCAGTGTGGCTGCCATCATGGTGTTGTTCGGTCGGGTCGCAGTCAAACGCCAACTGGTTGGTGAAGTGGTGGGCATCCGCCGTCATGACGCGCTGCAGGTGATGGAGATCGACATCGCCTTTCAGGGCCGTTGGGCTGGTCACGACACGGGACAGTTCGCCTTTGTGACCTTGCACACCGATGAGGGCGCGCACCCGTACACCATTTCATCGGCCTGGGCCCAGGATGGCCGCTTAACCTTCATCATCAAGGCCCTGGGTGACTACACCAGCACGCTGCCAGAACGTGTGAATCTTAAGGACGTGGTGACGGTGGAGGGCCCCTATGGTCGATTCAACTTTGTGGGAAAGCAAAAGCGCCAGATCTGGATTGGAGCAGGCATTGGCATCACGCCCTTCATCGCGCGTATGCAGGCACTTGCCAAGGTGCCCGATGGCAAAAACATTCACCTGTTTCACACCACCCGCGTTTACGACCCCCATGCCATCAGCCTGATGGAGAGGGATGCAAAGGCTGCAGGTGTCGTCTTGACTGTGCTGTCAGATGAGCGAGACGGTCGCCTCAATGCGCAACGCATTGCAGAAAAGGTACTTGATTGGCGCGACGCTGACATCTGGTTTTGTGGACCTGCACTTTTCGGGCAAACGCTCAAGAAGGACTTTGCGGCTATGGGTCTCGCTGAAGGCCATTTTCACCAAGAGCTATTTGAGATGCGATGAGGAGTTAGCGAAGTAATCGGCCCGCCTGCGCCGCAAATCTATCCGAAGAACCACGTGGCTTTGGCACGCTAATTGTGGCAAGGTGGAGCGTGGCACAGGCAAAGACCGGTGCAGCAATGGTGCATATTGACCGCGGGTTAGCGTGGTCTGGGCCACGTCATCGATATTTGTGAGCCGTTGGAGGGCAGTTCTGCACCCGCCACCGGCATCCCGTTTTAGAGAGTTATCAAGACGCCGTACCCGAGCCGGTGCTACGTTCCACTTCTAATTCTGGAGGATGCCATGGCACAACGCAATCGCGCCGCCACTGGAGCGGCAACCATCTCTCTGACCCACCCCAATGCAGCAGGCGTTGACATCGGCAGCGCCTCATACTTCTGTGCTGTGCCGCCTGATCGCGACGAGCAGCCAGGGCGCGAGTTCAGCAGCTTTACCGCCGATCTGCAGCGCCTGGCCGACTGGCTCGATGCCTGCATCATCGACACCGTGGTGATGGAATACACCTGCGTGTACTGGATACCGCCATACGAGCTGTTGGAGTCGCGTGGTTTCACCGTGCTTTTGGTCAACGCGCGCCATGTCAAGAATGTCTCTGGTCGCAAGAGTGATGTATTGGACTGCCAGTGGTTGCAACAGCTCATGAGCTTTGGCCTGCTGCACGGCGCGTTTTGATCCGGTGATCAGATCGGTGTGTTGCGCTCCCTGACACGCCAGCGCGCCATGATTTTGCGTAGCCAGGGCCGCTTTGTGCAGGAAGGAGTCTGTAGCGAATGTAAGGTATCTGGCTTGGTAGCGGCGAAATGATTCGATGCTCTAAACCGGTCACTCGCTAAAGACGGCAACTGGCCCAGATTTGTCGTTCATCGACCTAACTTTAATGCCCGCAATCGCGGCAAACGAGCCGTTCCAGTCTTCGTTCCCTATCGTAAACCAGACGCGCCACCCGCAGAGGCCGGGGTATGGCACCCCGCCGATTTCTGGGCATTTGACAGTATGAGGCGGGGTGCCATACCCCGGCCTCTGCCACACATTACCGCCGCAAATCCCGCGTAAACGGAAACTCCTTGCTGCCCGGCACGTTGATCGTAGCCGGTGGCACGTTCATGATGCCCGGGGTGTGGCCCATGGCGGTAAAGCGGGAGAGGCGGCGGCTTTCGGCTTCGTAGCTGTTGACCGGGAAGCTCTCGTAGCTCAGACCGCCGGGGTGCGCCACGTGGTACTGGCAGCCACCCAGCGAGCGCGACATCCAGGTGTCCACAATGTCGAACGTCAACGGTGCGTGCACGCCAATGCTGGGGTGCAAGCTGCTTGGTGGGTTCCAGGCTTTGTAGCGCACGGCGGCGACAAATTCGCCCACGGTGCCGGTGCTTTGCATGGGCATGGCTTGGCCGTTGCAGGTGATGACGTAGCGGCTTTCGTTCATGCCACTCACATGCACTTCCATACGCTCCAGGCTCGAATCGACATAGCGGGCGGTGCCACCAGCAGAATTCTCTTCGCCCATCACGTGCCAAGGTTCCAGCGCGCAGCGCAGTGTCATCTCCACACCAGCCGATTTGACCGACCCCACCAAGGGGAAACGGAACTCAAGGTGCGGTGCAAACCAGTTGCTATCAAAGGCGTAGCCTGCGGAATTCATGTCGGCCAACACATCGTCAAAGTCCATCTTGATAAAGGTGGGCAGCATGAAGCGGTCGTGCAACTCGGTGCCCCAACGCGTGGCGGGGGCCTTGAACGGCGCTTTCCAGAAGCGG
>JBEEJM010000299.1:0-3244 GCA_041169205.1 Pseudomonadota bacterium
GATGCAGACTTGGCGCACCATCTTCAGGTCGGTCATTCCCATCATCACTTTTTCCATGCCATCCATCTTCAGGGTGCGCATGCCGCCTTCCACGGCTTGGGAAAATAGTTCTGCCACACGGGCGCGCTCTTGAATCAGCTTTTTGACCGGGTCATCGGCCACCATCAATTCATGCAAACCGATGCGGCCTTTGTAGCCAGTCTTGTTGCATTTGTCGCAACCCACGGCCTTGTAGAGCTTGATCTGGCCACCTTCGCCATAGGCTTGCATCCACGAGTCGACCAGTTTTTTGGCTTCGCCTGCGGCGTCAGCCTTCCAGGGCCGGGTATGGCGCAGTTCTTCGGCATATTCGGCCACAAACAGGCGAAACTCTTCTGCATCAGGCACGTAGGCCTGTTTGCAGTCGCACAGCTTTTTGGCCAGACGTTGCGCCAAAATTCCAAGCAATGCATCGGCAAAATTGAATGGGTCCATGCCCATGTCCAGCAAACGGGTGATCGACTCGGGTGCGGAATTGGTGTGCAGGGTAGAGAACACCAAGTGACCGGTGAGCGAGGCCTCTACACCCATGGACACAGTTTCCTTGTCGCGAGACTCACCCACCATGATGATGTCCGGGTCGGCACGCAAGAAGGCGCGCATGACCAGTGCAAAGTCGATACCGGCTTTCTTGTTGATCTGAACCTGGCGCAACCCTTTTTGGGTAATTTCTACGGGGTCTTCTGCAGTCCAGATTTTGGTGTCTGGCGTGTTCAGAAACTTCAGAATGGAGTGCAAGGTGGTGGTTTTGCCGGAGCCGGTGGGGCCACACACATAGAACAGGCCATAGGGTTTGCTGACGGTCGCCTCTAGCCGGGTCTTATTGCCAGCAGTGAGCCCCAGCTTTTCCATGGGGATGGGCTCACCCGCCGCCAGAATCCGCATCACCACGTCTTCCACCCCGCCCGAAGACGGAATGGTGGCGACCCGTAACTCGATATCCAGTGGACCGTATTTTTTGAATTTGATCTTGCCGTCTTGCGGCTTGCGGCGCTCAGAAATATCCAAGTCGCACATGATTTTCAAACGCGTCACCATGGCTTGGCGGAAATGCGCAGGCACTTCTACATAGGGTACCAAGCTGCCATCAATGCGAAACCGGATGCCGGTTTTGAACTTGCCCGGCATGGGCTCAATGTGAATGTCAGACACCTTCTGGTGGTAGGCGTCGATGATGACCTTGTTCACAAACTTGACCAGCTCGTTATCGGCCGCAGCAGACTCCAACGAATCTTCATTCGAGCCGTCGTCAATAGGGCCGCCATCCATACCTGCCAGCAGCTCGTCAATGGAGGTGCCGTCTGCCGCCGCCCCGAACAACTGAGCAAGAGTCTCTTCAAACTCGGTGAGCGTAGTTACGCGATAAGAAAATTTGGAGATGCGTGGAAACACCTGCGGCACCACGCGTGACCCGCGCACAGCTTCCGGGTCGATACACATGATGACCATGCCTTCTGGAGACTCCTCCAGTGGAATCCAGCCCTGCTCCACAACGAACTCGCGTTTGAGCACACCATGCAGCATCTCTGAGCGAATTCGCCCCGCGTTAAACGGCTCGTAGGGCACACCAAAAAACTTGGCCAGTCCGGGGCCAATTTGCGCTGGCTTGAGCGCGTAGTTGGCCATGAGCAAATGTTCCACCGACTTACCAGCGCTGCGGGCATCCTGCACGCATTGGCTCAGTTCATCTTCGGTCAGCAACCCGTCCATGAGCAAACGATCGTATTTGGTTGCCTTTTTGCGCGACCCTCCACTGGCTTTGTGCACACGCTGACGGATGGCGGTGGCCAGCGTCTTGCAAAGCTCAGACACCCCGTCGAGCTCTAGCTCCCCAAACGGTTCGTCGCTTTTGTTGTTGATGACTTGCAGAACACCATGCAGGATTTGCCCCTCCAGAATGGGTGCCACGAGCATTTGGCGGGTGCGGTATCCGGAGCGTTTGTCCACTTCTTTGAGGAAGCTCAGGGATGGATGCACGCGCTTGAGCGCTTCGTCATCGTAAACATCCGCCAGATTCAGTGGCTTCTTGCTAAAGGCCACATAGCCTGCAATGCTCTGCGGAGAAATGGGCAGTTTGAGATCGCGGCTGCTGTTGAGTCCGGTCTTGATTTTGGAAATGATGGACGTGCCATCTTCGCTCACGGCATAGAGCGTCAAGCGGTCGGCATTGAGCAGCTTACAGATATCTTGGCTGGCCTCCAGCATGATTTGTTCGAGGTTTTCAGTATCGTGAATCCGCGCCGTAACGTGATGCAACTGGCGATAAAAGAGCGCCTCAAACGTCATTCCACGTTTCTGCGAAGGCAGCTTTTGCGACTCAAAAAAAGCCTGCTCCGAATTTCTTTCGCTGCTGAGCGACGGCATCACTGAGCTCATATCTCAAACTCCTGGCCAGCCCGAAGCCACCGGATGTCATGGCTGACGTTACCTCCAGAAGGGGTTGTCTGATCGAATCGTTGAATTTCGGACATGATCATTTCTGTTTCGGCAGGCTTGGTATGGGTGATGTAAATCGGGTAATGCTTGTCCGGCGCAATGCAGTCAAGCTCATCGGCCAACACGAGCGGTGACAGGTGCAGGCTGCGGCGTGCAAGGTCTTTTTCGCGGTTGCTGAACGCCGTTTCTATGACCAGCATGGCGACATCCAACTGGTTGACACGATCCCACAGCGCGGGGTTGCGCTCGGTGTCGCCGGTGAAAATCCAGTTCTTTGCGCCTGCCGCCACAGCAAACCCGACCGCGGGTACGGTGTGCACGGCGGGCAGCACTTCTACTGATTTGTTTGCCAGAGTCAGCACCTGGCCCACAGCTATTTCATGAAAACTGATTAAGGGATTGGCCGGGGAAGGGATGCAGGTGAAATCAGGCCAGATCACGTTGTTAAAAATATGCGCCTTGAGCGCTGTAATGGTGCCCGCAAGGGCATACACCTTCAGCGGCCCTTTGCTGCGCGAAGCGATGGCGTCCACCATCAAAGGCAAGGCGACGACATGATCCAGGTGCGAATGGGTCAACAACACGGCCTGTATTCCACACATTTCTTCCAGCGTGAGGTCGCCGACACCGGTGCCTGCGTCCACCAGGATTTCTCCGTCAATCAGAAACGACGTGGTCTTGCAATCCTTCGCAATAGCACCGGAACATCCCAAGACACGAACTTTCACAGCGAAACCCTCACTTGCTCTCGAAGTTGGTAGCGCCATCC
>JBEEJM010000300.1:0-6088 GCA_041169205.1 Pseudomonadota bacterium
GCGCTTCCACCGGCGGGCGCATTTTGACGTTCGAGATTGGTGAACTCAAGTCCATGGAAAAGGGCGGCCGAGGCCTGATGCTGATTGACTTGGAAGCCAAAGACACGCTGGCCGGCGCGGCGGCCTACACCCGCAGCATCCGCATCGACGGCATCGGCCGCGGCGGCAAAGAGCGCGACGAAACCCTGGAAATTCGCAGCTTGAACAACGCGCGCGCAGCCCGTGGGCGCAAGGGCAAGGCGGCGGATTTGGGCTTTAAGCCGAGCGCGATAACAAGGGTGGAGTAGCGCTAGTTGCTATCAATAGAGTAGCTTCCTACGCATATTCCACGCGGGCTAGCGGCCAAATAACCTGTTATTTTTGGTGTCTGTCCTCAGTCCAACCACCGCCCAAAACTTTGTACAGCGTCACCAGGTTTTGCACCTGCTGTACCTGCACCTGTACCACGGCTTGCTGTGCAGCAAACAGCGAGCGCTGTGCGTCCAAACCGTCAAACGCGTTGGCGGCACCGTGCGTTAAGCGCATGTCCGTCAGCCGCATATGGATTTGCTCGGCAGCGAGTTGCGCGGTTTGGGCGCGCAGTTGTTCGCTGAGTGTGGCGCGCCCGGCCAGGGCGTCTGACACTTCACGAAAGCCGGTCTGAATGACCTTCTCGTACTGGGCCACAGCGATGTCACGCGCCACCTTGGCGGACGCCAGGTTGGCGGAGTTGCGGCCGTAGTCAAAGATGGGCAGCAGCAATTGCGGCACAAAGGTCCACGCCGATGTGCCGTTGGTGAACAGCGTGTCCAGATCATTGCTGACCACGCCCGCACTGGCGGTCAGGCTGATGCGGGGGAAGAAGGCCGCGCGCGCGGCACCGATGTTGGCGTTATTGGCCAGTAGCACTTGTTCGGCCTGCCGCACATCGGGGCGGCGGGTCAGCAAGTCCGACGGAAGTCCGGCGGGCAGGTCCTCCAGCAACCCTTGCGCAGTGATGGCAAGCCCTGCGGGTAGGTCGGCAGGCAGGCTCTGGCCCACCAGCAACACCAGGGCGTTTTCATTCAGCGCGCGTTGGCGCGTGGCTTGCGCTTGGGCCACCTTGGCACCTTCGAGCAGAGACCGGGCCAAGCTCAGGTCGAGCAGGGACGCAGCTTCGTTGTCAAACTTAAGTTGCATGAGCGCGAGTGACGCCTGGCGCGTGGCCAGCGTGTCGCGGGTCACGCGCAGCAGTTCGTCGTCGGCCAGCAGGCTCAGGTAGGTGTTGGCCACCGATGCAATCAGGCTGATGTGTACGGTCTTGCGCGCTTCTTCCGTGCCCAGCAATTGGGCTTGGGCGGCCTGGCTCAGCGCGCGCACGCGGCCGAAGAAATCCAGCTCGTAGGCGGTGACGCTCAGGCCCGCCGTGTAGGTGCTAGTGATGGCCCCGGTGGTGGTCGGGCCACGGGCACCGGTAATGCCGGCGTTGACGGTGGGCAATTCATCGGCGCGGCGCACCTGGAACTGGGCGCGGGCCTGCTCGATGTTGAGCACCGCCACGCGCAGGTCGCGGTTGTTTTGCAGGGCTAGTTCGATCAGACGCTTGAGGCGTGCGTCTTTGAAGAAGCTTTGCCAATCGGTGTCGGCAGCGGCCATGGCGGCACCCGCGTCCGGGGCGTCGGCAGTGCCCGCCGGAGCCGCATTGAAGCGCGCCGCCACGGGTGGGGCAGGGCGCTCGTAGGTGGGAATCAGGCTGCAACCCGCCAGGGCCAGCGCGGCCGACAGCGTGCACAAACGAAAAAGGCGAGAAGGGTTCATGTGCAGATCAATCATGTGTGTCGACTCCGATCTGGTGGCCGTGCTCCATATCAAACTGGTGTTGGCGTTCGCTGCCCTTGAAGGCACCCCGTACCACCACAAAAAAGATGGGTACAAAGAACACGGCCAGGATGGTTCCAATCATGCTGCCGCCAATCACGCCGGTGCCAATGGCTCGTTGGCTGGCCGATCCTGCCCCGGTGGAAATCGCCAGAGGCAGCACCCCCAGCATGAAGGCCATGGAAGTCATCAAGATCGGGCGAAAGCGCATGTGCGCGGCGGCCAGGGCGGCCTCCACGGCGGTCTTGCCCTGGGCTTGCAAGTCCTTGGCAAACTCGATGATCAGAATCGCGTTCTTGGCCGACAGACCGATGATGGTGATCAGACCCACCTGGAAATACACGTCGTTGGCATAGCCGCGCAGCACCGTGGCCAGTAGCACGCCCAACACGCCCAGCGGCACCACCAGCACCACGGCCATGGGGATGGACCAACTCTCGTAGAGTGCGGCCAAGCACAAGAACACCGCCAGGATGGCGAAGCCGTACAACACCATGGCTTGCGAGCCAGCCAGCTTTTCTTCGCGCGAGAGGCCGGTCCACTCAAAGGCGAAACCTTCGGGCAACTGGGCTGCGAGTTTCTCCATCTCGTCCATGGCGTCGCCGGTGCTGTAGCCCGGGGCTGCCGAACCGCCAATGCGCATGGCGGGGTAGCCGTTGTAGCGCACGGTCTGCATGGCACCTTTAATCCAGCGCGTGCTGGCAAACGCAGACAGCGGTACCTGCGCGCCCCGCGCATTGGGCGTCGTCAGCTTGAGAATGTCTTCGCCCTGCATGCGCGACATGGCGTCGGCCTGCACCACCACACGCTGCAGACGTCCCTGGTTGGGGAAATCGTTGATGTAGGCGGAACCCAACGCCGTGGAGATCGTGCTGTTGATGGAATCAAAGCCCACCGACAGGGCGCTGGCCTTGTCACGGTCAATGTCAATCTGCAGCGTGGGTGCATCTTCCAGCCCGTCGGGGCGTACTTGCGTGAGCACCTTGCTCTTGGACGCCATGCCCAGCAACTGGTTGCGCGCGGCCACCAGTGCGTCGTGGCCCTTGCCACCCCGGTCCTGCAAGCGGAACGTAAAGCCCGAGGCTGTGCCCAATTCAGGAATCGACGGGGGGCTCAGCGGGAAGATGAACGCATCGCGAATGCCCATCAAACCACCAAATGCGCGGCCCGCCAATGCCTGGGCCGAGTGTTCGGGTCCGGCGCGTTCGGCCCAGTCCTTGAGCGTCACGAAAGCCAGTGCGGCGTTTTGCCCTTGGCCTGAGAAGCTGAAACCCAGCACGCCCACCATGCTTTGTACTTCAGGTTGTTTGAGGAGGAAGCCCTCGACCTGCGCCATGACGTTCTGTGTGCGCTCGCTGGTCGCGCCAGGAGGCAGTTGCACGTTGACCAGCATCGTGCCCTGGTCTTCATTGGGCAAGAAGGACGCGGGTAGGCGCACATAGAGGACACCCACCACGGCGATGATGGCGACATAAATGATCAAGTAGCGCCCGGCGCGTTTGAGCATACGCGCCACCCAACTTTCGTAGTGCTTGGCGGTACTGGAGAAGCCCCGGTTGAACCAGCCAAAAAATCCGCCCTTGGCATGGTGGTGTCCGGCGTCCACCTGTTGCAACAAGGTGCCGCACAGTGCGGGCGTCAGGGACAAGGCCATAAAGGCGGAGAACGCGATAGAGCACACCATCACCGCCGAGAACTGGCGGTAGATATTGCCCACCGAGCCCTTGAAGAACGCCAGCGGCACGAACACCGCAATCAGTACCACGGTCACGCCGATGATGGCACCCGAGATTTGGCCCATGGCCTTTTGGGTGGCCTGAATGGGCGGCAGGCCTTCTTCGCTCATGATGCGCTCGACGTTTTCGACCACCACGATGGCGTCGTCCACCACGATGCCGATCACCAGCACCATGCCGAACATGGTCAACACGTTGATGGAAAAGCCCATGACCAGCAGCATCGCAAATGTACCCAGCAGTGCCACCGGCACCACGATGGTGGGGATGATGGTGTAGCGAAAGTTTTGCAGAAACAGGTACATCACCAGGAACACCAGGATCACCGCGATGACCAAGGTCTCAGCCACCTGCGCGATGGAAATTTTGACAAAGCGCGAGGCATCGTAGGGAATGGTCCACTTCACGCCTTTGGGGAAAAAGGGCTGCAACTCCGCCATGCGCTTGCGTACGGCCTGGGCTGCTGCCAGTGCATTGCCGGTGGGCGACAGCTGGACGCCGATACCGGCCGCGGGTTTGCCGTTGAGCCGTGCCGACGTGGCGTAGGTCTGAGCGCCCAGCTCGATGCGCGCGACGTCCTTCAGGCGGACAGAGGAGCCGTCGGTGTTGGCGCGCAGAACAATGTTGCCAAACTGCGCCACATTGTTGAGCTGGCCGTCTACCACCACCGTGGCGGCAATCGACTGGCCCAGGATATTGGGCAGGTCACCAATGCTGCCGGACGACACCTGGGCATTTTGTGCGCGGATTGCGTTGTTCACGTCAGTGGCAGACAGGTTGAAACCATTGAGTTTGGCCGGGTCCACCCAGATGCGCATGGCACGCTCGGTGCCAAACAACTGGGCCTGACCAATACCGGGCAGGCGCTGGATTTCGGGTAACACATTGCGCGAGGCGTAGTCGCCCAGGGCCACGATGTCGATGTCCGGGTTGTCCGAGGACAGCATGGTGAACAGCAAGAAGTTGGAGCGGGCCTTGTCCACCCGCACACCGGCCTGGGTCACGGCCGCAGGCAGTCGGGGCGCGGCGCGAGAGAGGCGGTTTTGCACATCGACCTGCGCCAAGTCGGGGCTGGTGCCGGGCTCGAAGCTGATGGTGATGGTGCCGCTGCCATTGGCCTGCGCAACCGATTCCATATAAATCATGCCCGGCGAGCCATTCATTTCGCGCTCGACCACACTCAGCACGCTGTCTTCCAGCGTCTGGGCCGATGCGCCGGGGTAGCCGACGGTGATCACGATGGAGGGCGGCGCAACCGGCGGGTATTGCGCGATGGGCAGTTGCGTAATGGCTACGCCACCGGCCACCAAAATAAACAGCGCAATCACCCATGCAAAGATGGGGCGGTTGATAAAGAACTGTGCCATGGGGTGCGCTCCTTACTTGTTGGCCGCATTGGCCACCCAGGGCACAGTCTTGACCGGCGCACCGGGCACCATCATCTTCTGGAAGCCATCCACGATGACTTGCTCGCCGGGTTTCAGGCCATCGAGGACGACCCATTGGTTGCCCTGCGCATTGCTGACTTTGACCGGGCGCGGCAGGGGCTTGCCGTCGGCACCCACCACCAATACGGTGTCGCCCTGGTTGGTGCGGGTCACGGCCTGTTGTGGCAGCAGCATGCCCGACGGCAACTCGGCCTGCGACAGGCGCACGCGCACAAACTGCCCCGGCAGCAACAGGCCGTCGGGGTTGGCCACTTCGGCACGCAGCGTGATCTGGCCCGACGTGGCGTCCACCGTCAGGTCGGTGAACAGCAGCTTGCCGGGCTTGGGCAACTCGGTGCCGTCCTCCAGCACCACCCGCACGGGAACCGAGCCGTCTGCCTTGCTGCGCAATTGCTTGGCCGTTATGGCCTTGCGCAGGCGCAGCACGTCGGTGCTGGACTGGGTGAAATTCACGTACACCGTGCCGGTTTGCTGGATGACGGCCAGCTGCGTGGCCTCCGTCGCATTCACCAGCGCACCTTCGGTGACCAGCGATTGGCCAATGCGCCCGGAAATGGGGGCCGTCACCGCGGCGTAGTCCAAATTGATTTGGGCAGTTTGCACAGCCGCCTTGGCGGTGGCCACATCGGCCTGTGCCTGCTTCTCGGCGGTAACCAACGTGGTGAACTCCTGCTTGCTAATGGCGTTGGCTTCTACCAGGGGCTTGTTGCGCTCTACCTGGGCCGTGGCCTGTGCCACATTGGCTTGCGCCTTGGCCAGACTGGCTTGCGCGCTGTCAAATGTAGCGCGGTAGGGTGCGGGGTCAATCTGGTAAAGCAACTGGCCTGCTTTGACCTCGCTGCCTTCGCGGAACAACCGGTGCAGCACCACGCCGTTGACACGGGCGCGAACTTGCGCCACACGCACGGGGCTGACACGGCCGGGCAACTCAGTTTGCAGCGCCACCGACGCATTGGCCACAGTGACCACGCCCACCGTGGCCGGTGGCGGCCCCGCGGGTGCGCCGCTGGCGCTGGGTGCCGCATCTTTGGCGCCACAGGCGGCCAATAAAGTGACCGCTGCGGCGGC